>JBFMFA010000324.1:0-4666 GCA_040753195.1 Gemmatimonadota bacterium
CGAGCATGTGGCATGACGAGAGCGCGGCGAGGTAGAGATCTTCGGGGTTGTGGCGGTCCGGGACGCCGCGAAAGACCACGTCGGCGGTGCCTAACAAGTCCGGCTTGCCGGGCTGCCGTACGCGATACTCCCGCCCATACGCGTCATAACGCTCGGTGCCGGCCCCGCGATTGCCCTCCCACGTCAGCTCGAGCGCATACGTGTGTGACTTCATGGCCGCAGTGTAGCCTCTTGACGCGGCTCGACGTTTCGATGACCATGGAAGTATGCCAGCAACGGCCGTCGCCGAATTCGGCGCCCTCGTGGGCGACGAGGCGCGCGCACGCATGCTCGTCGCGTTATTCGACCAGGTGGAGTTGCGTGCGACGGACCTGGCACGCCACGGCGCGGTCTCCGCGCAGACGGCAAGCTTTCACCTGCGCAAGCTGTGTGAAGCTGGTATCCTGACCGTCGCCAAGCGCGGCCGTTCGCGCGTGTATGCGCTCTCGGGACCGAGTGTCGCCGGCGCATTGGAAGCGGTGATGGCGATGAAGCCGCGCACCGCGCCTCCCCCCGCAGTCAAATCGATCGAGCTTGCGCGCACATGCTACGACCACCTGGCCGGCCGCCTTGGTGTGGCCATCGCGGACGCGTTGATACGCGCCCAATGGCTGCGGGTCGACGGCGGCGAGTATGCCGTGGAACCGGCAGGGGAACAGGGCCTGGCGGCGCTCGGCGTCGACGTCGCGTCCCTGCGCCGCGTGCGGCGGCAGTTCGCCAAGCGCTGCCTGGATTGGACCGAGCGGCGCTATCACGTCGCGGGTTCGTTAGGTGCGGCGCTGTGTGACTCGCTGCTCCGTCGAAAATGGGTCCTGAGGGTGCGCGGTACGCGGGCTTTACATATTACGCCGGACGGCTATCGCGGCTTGCGCCGAACGTTCGGGCTGGAACGGCTGTGACGGACGCCGATGCGCCGAGGTTGTGTTAGACGTTCAGGGCAAGGACCTTCGATGCGACGCACGACTCTCGGAATCATATTACTGCTGGCCGCATGCAGCCGGTCGCCGGAACGGGACAGCGTGTCGCCTAACGCGTTGACCGACGGCATGGTCGCGCTCGTCGATGACGTGAATGCGAAGGATTGGCCGCATGACCCCTTCACGATCGATTCGGCCACGATCGCGGACGACGCGCTCACCATCGTCGCGCGCTTCGGCGGCGGCTGCCGAGACCACATTTTCGCACTGCTGCTGGGCCGCGCGTTCATGGAGTCGCACCCGGTGCAGACTCACGCGCGCCTGTCGCACAACGCCAGGGGTGACGCGTGCGATGCGCTCATTACGAAAACGTGGACGTTCGACCTGACGCGCCTTAAGGAACGCTACCGTGCGTCGTACGGTCGCGCGCCTGCAACGATCGTGATCAACCTGAACGGACTCGACCGGCAGCTCAGATACAGCTTCGAATAGCGCGCGGCATTCCCAAGGTTCACAGGGCTGGATAGGTTCGCGCGTGTACGCAGCGAACCTGAGATGAGCGCCAGACCTTATATCCTAGCCGAGTCGAATTACGCGACCGTCAGACAAGAACGGTATCAGTTGGCGGTGCTGCCGTGGGGCGCCACGGAAGCGCACAACTATCACCTGCCTTACGCGACAGACAACATCGAAAGCGAAGCCATCGCTGCGGAGGCTGCGCGCATCGCCTGGGATCGCGGTGCGCGCGTGCTCGTGCTGCCGTGTGTGCCATTCGGTGTGAACACGGGGCAGCACGATATTCCGTTGTGCATCAACATGAACCCGAGCACGCAGACGGTTCTTTTGCGCGACGTGTGCCGAAGTCTTCACGGACACGGTATCCGCAAACTTGTCATCCTGAACGGGCATGGCGGCAACGATTTCAAGCAGATCATCCGCGAATTGCAGGGTGAGCTCGATCTGGTGATCTGTCAGGTCAACTGGTACGCGGCGATAGACGCGCAAGCGTACTTCGCTGACCCCGGCGATCACGCGGGGGAGTTGGAGACGAGTCTGCTGCAACACCTGACGCCCAGCCTCGTTAGGCCATTGACCGAGGCGGGGGACGGCGCTGCGCGGCGGTCGCGCTTGCGCGCCGTACGCGAGGGGTGGGCCTGGACGCCGCGCCAATGGACACAGGTGACGGCGGACACGGGCGTTGGCGATCCACGCGCTGCAACTCCCGAGAAGGGGAGTGCATACTTCAAAGCCGTGACCGAACAGATTGCGGGGTTCTTGGAAGAGTTCGCAGCAGCCAACCCCGACGCGCTCTATGAGTCGACTGACGGCGCGGCTCGTTAGGCGATGGGCTGCGCTGTCGTGCGTCTGAGCGCGCGGCGCTGCCCGCGCTGATTGTTTGATGCGAACAGCACCGCGATGTCGCCGATTGCGAACAGCGCCAGCAAGCCGAGGGTGATGGCGATGGGATCCTGATACCACTGCGGCTGAGCGCTTTGGTTCGGCACCCGCTGGGATGCGGCGATTGGTGTTCGCTCGTTGGATCGCTCGTCACGCAGCGTGGATGACTGTGAGGAAGCGGCCATCGTCGCCGCCAGCGCTGCCGTTGAGAGCGCTACTTTCACCGCTCGCATGGAACCCTTTCCTTGACGGTCCACTGCGAGGTGATTCAAGTGTTGTGCCAGATCCGAGAGGTGCGAGCCGTTGGCAGGTTGGCACTGGAGGACAGCCTAACGGCGGGAGACGAAACCATCTCCCGCCGTTGTCGTGCGTTTGCGACCGTTACCTAACGACTGTCGTTGAGCCGCGATCACTCCCACCGCGAGCTGCCATCACGGCCAACACGATCACGACCAACAACGCCAGCGCGCCGACGGCGAGCCACACCGGATCTGTGTACCAGACGGTGTCAGCATCATCGTCGAGATCCACTTTGATTTCTGCCTGAGGCGGAGGCGTTTGCGGCTGCTGTGCCGCGCTGATCGCGTATGACGCCGGAGCAACCGCCGCGATGGTCGTGTTCAACTCTGGCGTTGGAACTGTTGCCGCTGAAGCGGTCGCGCCCGCAAACAGCAGTGCGGTCGCGGCCGTCAAGATCTTGGTGAAGCGCATCGAGTCACTCCGTGAGATGTCTGAGAATGGAGCTCCGTTCTGCAACGAGTGCACGAACTGTCGTGACTGCCGCAAAACGTTGCCCGCACCTTCACTCACGTTTCAAGTGACATGCCAACAACGAGTAGTGGGTGCTGCGCTTTCAGGTCTATTAGGGTTGAGCTTGCCGTAGGTTAGCGCGCTGTGCCGTTATGCATAACGCACATGGGCGCGATGATCTCGTCGTTCACGTCCACCACCAGCGCGCCATCTTTGCTCGTCATGTGCTGCAATAGCGTCAGCACGTTTTTGCTGAACATGACGCTGGCATGGTAGGGGACTGAGCTGGCGATATTCACGGGGCCGATCACGGTAACCCCGTTGTGCTGCACGGTTCGACCCGCTTGCGTGACCTCACAATTGCCGCCCTGCTCGGCAGCGAGATCAACGATGATCGCGCCGTCGCGCATCGTGTGCACCATGTCCGCACTGATCAGCCGTGGGGCGGGCTTCCCGGGGATCTGCGCCGTCGTGATCACGAGGTCCTGGTCCTTGATATGCTTGGCCAGCGCTTCGAGCGTGCGTTTTTCTTCGTCAGCGGTTTGCGCGCGGGCGTAGCCACCGGCCGCTTCGGCGTCGCCCGTCGGTTCCGGTCCCACAAACGTCGCGCCTAACGAAAGAACCTGCTCGCGTGCGGCGGCCCGGACGTCGAACGCGGACACGACTGCGCCGAGTCGTCGCGCGGTGGCGATCGCTTGAAGGCCGGCCACACCCGCGCCGATGATGAAGGCTTTGGCTGGCGGGATGTTCCCGGCCGCCGTCGTGAGCATCGGGAGCAGCTTGGCGGCTTCGGAGGCCCCCATGAGCACCGCTTTGTACCCGGCGATCGTCGCCTGCGAGGACAAAACGTCCATGGACTGCGCGCGCGTGATTCGCGGAACGCGCTCGAGGGACAGAGCTGTCGCCTTGCGTTCACTGAGCGCGGCCAGAGTGTCCGCCGCCTGGTGGGCGTGCAGCAACGAAAGAACGACAGACCCGTCGCGCAGCTGGCGAGCCTCGTCTGGCGCAATGCGCTGCACTTTTACGACGATATCGCTGGTACCGTAGACAGCGGCCGCGTCCGCCAGTTGGGCACCCGCAGCTTCATACGCCGCATCGGGGAAGCGTGCGCGTTCGCCGGCCCCGCGTTCGACGAGGACCGTGTGTCCGGCTTTTGTTAGGCGCGATACGCTATCAGGCACAAGTGCGACGCGCGCTTCGTCGACGCGCGACTCACGGGGGACGCCGATTCTCATTTCAGCTCAAAGGTCGAAGGTCAAAGGTCAAGGCAAGCTACGCAGCGCGCAGTGGCGTTGACCGGTGACAGAACAGTAATCGTTAGGGCAGGTACTTCGCTGGAATCGGAAACTGCGCGTTTTCACCCTGCCAGTAGATCGAGACCACCCACCAGCGATCGCCGTCTTTCAGAAGCTGAAACGAGTTGATCCCGCGCGCGAATGGCTTGGCGTCGTCCGGTTTGCGGCGCGATTCGTAGGTCGAGAAGAGGTGCATCACGTTTCCGTAGGACTCGCTCACGCGCTTGATCTCGACTTCGAAAAAGCCGTCGCGCTCGAGGCTTGGCC
>JBFMFA010000325.1:0-4659 GCA_040753195.1 Gemmatimonadota bacterium
CGGACGGCTGTAATCCCTTCCTGAATTAGGGGTGGGGCGACGTCGGCAGCGAGCCAGCATGCGGCATACACATCGCGGCGTTCGAGCGCGAGCGCGGCGCGCACGAAGGTGTCGCATGCAAGCCCGCCATGACCGCCTAACAACGCAAGGCGGACGTTGAGCGCGTCGACGAATTCGTGTCCGCTGAACCAGTGTCCTTCAGGAAACTGGCCGATGATTTCGTTGGTGCGCTCCGCGTACCCTTCGGCGCCGGCGTGTCGCAGCATGATACGCGCAAGCGCGGCGGCGCCCAGGGCGCCAGCCTCGAGCCAAAGACGTCCCAGCTCGCGCGCGGCCATGGCCACGCTTTCAAAGGCGGCGGCTGCGGCGTCGTTGTCGCGCATCTCACGCAGGAGCTGCGCTTCGACGTAGGCAGCGGCGGCGCGACGCGGCTGGTCGCGAACTGAGGCGAAGAGCCGCTTCGCTTCGTCAAGCTGCTCGCGCGCGACGATGAAGTCGCCCGTGCGCATGGTCAGCTCGGCCATGCGCAAGGCGGCGTCGCCGCAACTCACGGTGCTGTGCGCCGCGCGACCAAGATCAGCTGCTCTCACGAAGTTGGAGCGCGCCTCGGCGAGGTAGCCGGCACGCATGTGCGCGGCGCCCTGCTCCAGTGCACAGCGCGACTGTGCGCGGCGGTCGCCGCTGTGCGCAAAAAGCGCTTGTGCGTCGCGGAAGAGCGCGAACGCCTCGGCGCCGGCGGTTGCGACGCGGGCGACACCTAACGCGAGCGACGCGCGTGCGGTGACCCTGGTTTCGTGCGCACCGACGCCAGCATCCACGGCGCGCAGCGCCATGGCTTCGGCAGCGGGCCAGGCGGCGAGCTCCGCGTGAAAGTCTGCGAGCGTCGCAAAAAGCGCCGACTCTTGAGCCGGATCAGCCATCGTCACGACGCGGTCGATCAGCCCGGAAAGCTCGTCGATGGCGCGCTGGGGCGCGCGGCCGCGCGCCACGCGTACCTCTTCGCGCAAGCGGCGCACATGCACCTCGCGACGGAAATCCGGATTCGCCGCGAGCCACTCCAGTGCGAGGTCGCACATCTCTTCGGCGTAATCGTAGCGACCGGACTGCAACGCGATGCCGGCCAGGCGCACACGCACGTCGGTAAGCGCACTGGGCGATGGCGCGTGCCGCTGCGAGATCGTTAGGCAGGCCGCCGCTTCGTCATGCGCATCGACCGACGCAGCGCGATCGGCCGCCAGCGACGAGTAGCGGAACGCCTGGTCGTCGTTGCCGGCGGCATGGTAATGCGCCGCGATCTCCGCAACCGCGGCGGGGGTGCGCAGCTCCAGCGTGCGCGCGGCAACTTCGTGCAGGCGCTGCCGCTGCCGCTCGGGAATCGCGCGGCGACAAGCATCCGCAATGAGCGCGTGTGTAAACGCATAACGACCGAGGCGCGAATCGCCTGCCTGTTCGATGACGGTCGCTGCGATGCCTTCATCGATGGCGGCGCGCACCTCGCCGTCGCTTCCAGCGCCCGCGGCGATGACGAGGTCGATAGAGAAGCTCGGACCAAGCACGGACGCCGCGGAGAGCACCGTGCGCGCCTTTGGCGACAGGCGATCCAAGCGGCGCTCGAGCACCTGACCGATGGCGGCGGGGAGGGCCAGCTCGTCGAGCGGGCGCCACTCCCATCGCGTTCCCGCGTACCAGATGCCTCCCTCGTCACGCAGCGTCTGCAAGACATGAATGACGTAGAGCGGTATGCCCTCGGTGTACGCGTGCAAGAATGCGGGGAAATCCGCGCCGAGGTCGCCGTCGTGGAAAAGTGTCTCCACCCAGCGGGTGAGCTGGTGCAGCGTGAAGCGCTGCAGCGCGAGCTGATGCACGCGCGGATCACGCGCAATGCGGCGCCGCCGATCGGCCACGGCGTGCGCTTCGGAGGAGCGCAGCGTGAGGACGAGGAGAATTCGCTCAGTCGTCAGGTGCGCGAGCAACTCTTCGACGCCATCCCAGGATGCCGAGTCTCCCCAATGCATGTCTTCGAGCACAAGAACGAGCGGCTGCCGCCGCGCGGCGAGGCGCACGTAGTCGATCAACTCGTGCAGCACGTTCGTGGTGCTGGCTTCCGCTGCGTACGCGAGAGCGGCGCCTCCGTCGAGGCTGGGCACGAGCTGCGCGAGCGCGCGCCAGCCATGCGCGTGCACCACGCCGAGCTGATGCAGCTGTTCGACAATGTCGATCCAGGGCGCAAATGGCGCGCGCACTTCGTTGTCGGCGCAGTGCGCAAAGACGATGTGGCCGCCGCGCAAACGAACTTCCGGCTCGAGTTGCCTAACAAGCGCTGTTTTGCCGATCCCGGCTTCGCCGACGATGGACACGACGCGCGGTTGGCCGTGGTTGGCGTCTTCGAGGTGGGCGACGAGGCGGCGGATCTCGTCATCACGATCGATGAATTGGTCCAGGCGCAGCTGGGCGCGCTCGGCGGCACGCGGATCATCGTCAGCGACCGCCACGCGATCACGGCCACGGCGTTTGGCCTCGAACGTCGCCCGCTCCGCGGCGGCTATGAGCGTGTCCGGTGTCTCGCCGTGCGCCGGCGCGGAGGCGACACCGATGGACACCGTGACGGCAAGGGTATCTTCGTTGGCATCGCGCCTAACGCAACGCAGCTGCGCGGTCGCGGCGCGCAAACGCTCGGCAACTTCCGTCGCGACCTCCAGCGAGGTGTTCGGGAGGAGGACGACGAATTCATCGGCGCCGAGGCGGCCGACGAGATCACCCGTGCGAATGCCGCGCTGCAGAACTTTGGCCACGGCCCACAGGATGTCGTCGCCCTGGAGCCGGCCGAACGTGTCGCTGATGCGGCGGAAGTCGGCGACGTCGACGACGAGCAGCGCCACGGAGTCGGTTGCGTGGCGACGTTCGCCTAACGCGGCAGCGAGGCGTGCGAGGAACGCGTTCCGCTGGGCGACGCCGGTTACCTCGTCGTCGACGATGGGAACCGCATTTTCCCCGGTGCGCCGGTCACTCGGTGTCAACGGCCCGGCGATTGCGATGCCATCGCGGACGACGTCTTCGAAGACTCGGAAAACGGCCGCATCAAATTGACGACCGACGTCGCGGCTCATGATGTCCAGCGCTTCTTCGCGAGCGAGGGCGCGCTTGAAGCTGCGGCGCGACGTCAGCGCGTCGAAGACGTCGGCCACACAGAAGATGCGCGCGGCGAGCGGGATCTCGCTGCCGGCCAATCCCCGTGGATAGCCGGATCCGTCCCAGCACTCGTGATGCGATTCGACGATGGGACGCACTTCCCAGGGGAAGTCGACTTCCGCCAGCATTTCGGCACCCGTGATCGGGTGGTGTTTCACCTGCGCCCACTCCTCGGCCGTTAGGCGTCCTGCCTTGTTGAGCAGGGACGCGGGGATCGCGAGCTTGCCGACGTCGTGCAGCAGCGCGCCGACGCGATACCAGTACAGCGAGGATTCCTCTACGCCCATGCGCCGCGCGATTTCCACGGTGAGGTCAGCGACGCGATCGAGGTGCCCGGCCGTGGCCTGATCCTTCGACTCGATCGTTACGGCCCATTGCCTAACGGCGGCGATGAAACCACGCTCGAGGCGCGCGATGCGGCGACGATTGCTGTATTCTGCAGGCGCGCCGCGCAATTGGGCGAGCAAGCGATACGCGCGATTGAGCGCGATGAGCGTCTCGTGATGACGTTCCTGGGCAGAGAGCAGGAGCGCTCGCTCGCGCGCGATCTCGGCCAGACGCAGGGGCTGGCTAGTATCGGTGGCGAGTCGTTCCGCCAATTCGAGCAAGCGTTCGGCGCGCGGGAGATCCGCCATCGCTCGGGCGACGGCTCCGGCGACGCACAACGCATAGGCCTGCTCGGCTTCGTTGTCGCGTTGCCGCGCCAGCGTCAGCGCGCGATCGCTCGAGGCGTGAGCGCGCTCGAGGTTTCCACGCGCCAGCGCCATTTCTGCGCGGGCCAGCTCGATCTCAATCGTTAGGCCTTCGTCGCCGGTCTGCGAGGCGAGACGCAAGCCATCGGCAAAGGCCTGCTCGGCGAGATTCCAGCGTTCCATTTCGTCGTACAGCGCGCCCAGCTCGGCACAGATGCGCGCCAGCGCGGTACGGTCCCTCACGCTTTCGTAGGAGGCGCGGCTTTCCTCCAGCAGACGAACGGCTTCGCTACGGCTACCGCGCATAAAGGCGAGGTCGGCCATCGCCGCCGTAATTGATGCGCCGAGCACGTGCGCATTGGCTTTTTCTGCGAGTGGCCGCGCGGCGGCGAGGTCTTGTTCCGCCTCGTTAGGGTTTGCCCGCAACGCGTGCAGGCGCGCCCTTAAGGCGAGCGACTCGGCGCGCGCTGCCGGGGATTGGTTCGCGTCAGCGACGGCGAGGGCCAACTCGACGCCGTCGAGTGCAGCGGCGTAGTCGCCCAACTCGAGTGAGGCGCGCGCGATGCCGATGATGAGGGAGAAGACAACGTCCGGACTCGTATCGCGCGGCGCTTCGCGCAGCGCCCGTTCGAGCAGATCGCGTGCGAGCTCGAATTCTCCACGTGTCTGTGCCCTGCGTGCCTGGTCGACGAGCGCGGAGGCAGGGCGCAGCGTGTCCTGAATCCCGGCTTTCACCGGAACGGCGCCGCGGCTTGGCGTTGCGCGAGTCGACACGTTG
>JBFMFA010000326.1:0-4658 GCA_040753195.1 Gemmatimonadota bacterium
GACGAGTGGTCGCTCGACCGTCTTGCTGACGGCGTGCATGTCATTCGCGCTCGGCTCGATATACAGGAGACCGGTGACGACCTCGCCCCTGGCCTGATGGTCGCGCACAAAGGCGTACGCCGCGTCGCGATCCGTCGGGTCGTAGTCCTTGGCGACGCTGCGGAACCTCACGACGCTCCCATCATGCATCGTCACGCTCGTCATGGCCCCAGCTTCACCGTGCGCGCTGATCTCTGATCGGAGCGGCACAAAGTCGACAGGCGCTATATCCACGTTGTGCTCGCGCGTGAAGCGATAACTCTTCGTCGATCCCTCGTGATCGTTAAAGCTCACGCACGGCGAGATCACGTCGACGATGGCGAAGCCCTGGTGCATCAGCCCCGCCTTGAGGATCGGCACCAACTGCGCCTTGTCGCCCGAGAAGCTGCGCGCGACGAAGGTCGCACCCAGCGTCAACGCGAGCAGCACCGGATCGATGGGCTGTTGTGCGTTCGGCTCGCCGCCTTTCATCGTCGAGCCGATATCCGCCGACGCGGAGAACTGACCCTTCGTAAGGCCGTACACGCCGTTGTTCTCCAGCACGTACAGCATGTTCACGTTGCGCCGGATCGCATGACAGAGCTGACCCAACCCAATCGACAGGGAATCGCCGTCTCCCGAGATCCCGATGTAGTAAAGATCCTTGTTCGCGGCATTGGCCCCGGTTGCGACCGACGGCATGCGCCCGTGCACCGAATTGAAGCCGTGCGACTGGCTGAGCAGATAGGCCGTCGTTTTTGACGAACAGCCGATGCCGCTCATCTTCGCCGCGCGGTGCGGTGGGATGTCCAGCTCGAAGAATGTCTGGATCAGCGCAGCGGTGACCGAATCGTGGCCGCACCCCGCGCACAGGGTCGACATGGACCCTTCATAGTCACGTCGCGTTAGGCCCAGGGCGTTTTTCTCGAGGCCCGGATGGCGAACGCGCGGTTTCGTAATAGACGTCATACGGTAGCTCCTGCTGTCTGCTGCGCGACGGCGTGCACCACAACGTCCGCCGTCAGCGGCAGCCCGCCATAATCGAGTATTGCGGTCATGCGATCCCGGGCGACGCCGGTCTCCAAAGCGAGCAGGGATCGCAACTGCGCGTCGCGGTTCTGTTCGATGACGAAGATCTGTGCATGCGAGCGCAGAAAATCACCGATGGCCGCGGCAAACGGGAAGCCACGGACGCGCATGTAATCGCATGCAACGCCCTGTTCGCGCAAACGATCGATCGCCTCACGCACGGCGGCGTGGCAACCACCTAACGAAACGAGGCCGACGTCGGCGCCGCCACCCGCTTGTGTATCGAACTCCGGTGCCGGGACCGCCTCGGCGGCGCCGGCGAGTTTGTGCGCGAGTCTGTCGACGACATCCTGGTAGGCCGCCGCTTCTTCGGTGTACGCCCCGTGTCGGTCGTGACCCGAACCGCGCACGAAGTAGGAGCCTTTGGGATGCACACCGGGCAAGGTTCGCGGCGCGATACCGTCCCCTTCGACATCCAGGTAGCGCGAGAACTTCGGCAGGGCGGCCACTTCTTCGGCGCTGAGCACCTTCCCGCGATCCGGCTTATACGAGTCGTTCCACGTTAGGCGGCGGCACATCCAGTCATTCATGCCGATGTCGAGGTCCGAAGCGACAAACACTGGCGTCTGAAAGCGCTCGGCGATGTCGAATGCCTGCACCGCCATGTAGAAGCACTCTTCCGGATTCGCCGGGAACAGGAGGATATGTTTGGTATCCCCATGCGACGCGTACGCCATGGACAGGAGATCTGCCTGCTGCGTCCGCGTCGGCATCCCTGTCGATGGGCCCGTGCGCTGGACGTCGAAAAAGACGGCGGGGATGTCGGCGTAATACGCGAGCCCGATGAACTCCTGCATGAGGGAGATGCCAGGTCCGGCTGTGCTCGTGAATGCGCGCGCGCCCGCCCACGACGCCCCGATCACCATTCCTGCAGCCGCCAGCTCATCTTCGGCCTGCACGATGCAGAAGCGTTTGCGACCATCGGGATCGACGCGGTAGCGCTGGCAGAACTCCTTGAACGCTTCCATGAGCGACGTCGCCGGTGTGATCGGATACCAGGCGCCCACGGTTGCCCCCGCATACAGGCAGCCTAACGCGGCCGCTGTATTGCCGTCGAGCAGGACGTAGTCCTTCGTGGCGTCCATCCGCTGCAGGTGAAACGGCAACGGACACGTGTAATGTTGCTTCGCGTAATCGTAGCCGAGGCGTATGGCTTTGTAGTTCGAGTCCAGCAGGGCTTTTTTGCGCGAGAACTTCTCATGCAGCAGGGCTTCGATCACCTGCATGTCGATGTCGAGCAGGGCAGCCAGCGCGCCGGCGTAGGCGATGTTGCGGAGCAGCGTGCGCGGCCGATCACCCTGGAATGCCTCGACGCACATCGCGCCGAACGGAATGCCCAGGATGTGAATCCCGTCGCGCCGCAGCGACGCATCCAGCGGCCATGACGAGTCATAGACGAGATACCCGCCGGGTCGGACCGCCGCCACGTCTTTTGCGTACGTCGACGGATTGAGCGCGACGACGAGATCGATCGCGTTAGGCCGGGCGGTGTAACCGGCCTCGCTGACGCGGATCTCGTACCATGTGGGAAGGCCCTGAATGTTCGACGGGAAGATGTTCTTCCCCGAGACGGGGATTCCCATACGGAAAATCGCTTGCATGAGCAGACCGTTGGCGCTGGCGGAGCCAGTGCCGTTCACGGTCGCGATTTTGAAGGCGAAGTTATTAACCACAGGTCAAAGGTCTAAGGTCAAAGGTCAAAGTCAGCCTACAGTCGCGGGTTGCTTTGACCTTTGACCATTGACCATTGACCCTGTTGCGCCGGCATACGGCAGCAGCAAATCGAACTTCCTCATATCCCACGCCGCCGTCGGACAGCGTTCCGCACACAGCCCGCAATGCAAACAGATGTCTTCGTCCTTGAGCATCACGCGCTTCGTCTGCGGCAGCGCGTCCGATACGAAAAGCGACTGCGAGGGATTTTGCGCCGGCGCCAGCAGACTGGCGCGCAATTGCTGCTCATCGCCATTCGGAGCAATCGTTAGGCACGTAACGGGGCAGACGTCCACGCAGGCATCGCATTCGATGCACAGCGACGCCGTAAAATGCGTTTGGATGTCGCAGTTCAAACAGCGTTCGACTTCTTTGGCCGTCTGCTCCGCGTTGAAGCCCAGTTCGACCTCCACCGTCAGCTTGGAGAAGCGTTCCTCCAGGTCGGCGTGCGTCATTTTCACGCGCGGGACGGGACTGTAATCGTTGCTGTAGCTCCAGGAGTGCATGCCGACTTTGGCACTCACCAGATTCATCCCCTGCGGCGGGCGCTCGCCGAGCGGAATGCCCTGGCAGTGGTTGTGAATCGAGATCGCTGCTTCATGGCCGTGCGCGACCGCCCAAATGATGTTCTCCGGGCCCCACGCCGCATCGCCGCCGAAAAAGACACCGGGCCGCGTGCTCGACATTGTTAGGCGATCGACGACGGGCATGTCGCGGTCGTCGAAGCTGATCCCGATGTCGCGCTCGATCCACGGGAACGCATTGTCCTGGCCAATGGCGAGGATCACGTCGTCGCACGGGATCACGATCGTGTCGATCACTTCACTGCGCTGTTTGCCGTTCTGCTCGGTCCAGCGCAGCCGCTCCATTTCCATGCCGACGAGGCGCCCATTCTCGAGGACGAAACGCTTGGGGGCGTGATTCTCGACGATCTCGACGCCTTCTTCTTCGGCATCCTCCAATTCCCACGGCGACGCCTTGAAATACGGGCGCGAACGACGCGCGATGACTTTGATGTCGCGCCCGCCTAACCGCTTCGACGTGCGGCAGCAGTCCATCGCGGTGTTCCCGACGCCGATGATCAACACGCGTTCACCGATCTCTTCCACGTGCCCGAAGTGCACGTTGGCGAGCCACTCGATCCCGATGTGAATGCGATCGCTGTCGTTGCGCCCGGGGACATCGAGGTTCTTCCCCTTGGGGGCACCGCTGCCCACGAACACGGCATCGAATCCCTGATCGAGCACCGCCTTCATGCTCGTTATGCGCGAGTTATAGCGGATGTCGACGCCCATATCGAGGATGTAGCCGACTTCTTCATCCAGAACGGAGGCGGGCAGCCGAAAGGCCGGGATATTCACGCGCATCAAGCCGCCGGCGCGATCATGTTGCTCGAAGACGACGCATTCGTAGCCTAACGGGGTGAGGTCGTTGCAGACCGTGAGCGACGCGGGACCGGCGCCGATGAGCGCCACGCGTTTGCCGTTCTTGATAGCGGGGGCCTTTGGCAGAAACTCGCTGATGTCGTCACGCAGGTCCGCAGCGACGCGCTTCAGCCGACAGATCGCCACCGGCTTTCCATCCACGCGACCACGGCGGCACGCCGGTTCGCACGGCCGGTCACACGTACGTCCGAGTATGCCGGGGAAGACGTTCGACTCGCGATTGAGCAGGTACGACTCGGTGTAGCGTCCTTGCGCAATGAGGCGGATGTACTCGGGGACGTTCGTGTGAGCGGGACACGCCCACTGACAGTCCACCACCTTGTGGTAGTACGCAGGGTTCCTGACGTCCGTCGGCTGCATGCGTAGGGGAATTGGATGTGGGGTCAGACACCT
>JBFMFA010000327.1:0-4657 GCA_040753195.1 Gemmatimonadota bacterium
GAGGAGTCAGCGAAGAACGTCTCAACACCGTGAATGCCGACGTTGGTACTGTTGCCGTTGATCGCGAGGCCGAAGACCCGATCGGACGCGTTGTTCGTTAGGTCGCGGATCTCGATACCAGCCGAATAGTCGGTCTGGTCGGGCGGAGTACCCTGCGGATCCGTTACGAGTATCACGCGTCCAGCACGCGTACCGGTATTTGCTTCACCGAACGCGACGCGACGACGATCACCGCCGACCGCGACGAAGTTCGTATCCGGGAGTGCCAGTGATGCCACGTCGAGCTCGAACACGGCGTCGACGTTGCCGTTGATCGGCGCGGCTCTGAGCTGCGCGATCGCGTCTTCGACGAAGAGGCTCGTCACGCAGGTCGAGGTATTCAACTCCGAGCCGGGTGGGTGCTCGCAGATAACGATCTGGTCGGGCGCACCTGATCCACCTTCGATGCGGCTCACGTGGTCAGCGTTGATGATGACCCAGTGGTTGGCCGCACGCGTGCCGTACTGCCAGATCTGCCGCGGCTCCGAACGCGCATCGAGGTAGTTGTCGATGCGACGTAGCGTGCCGGGGGTGGCTTCAGAAGTGGGACGCGTCGAATAGTACAGCGCACCGCTTGCCGACTGCGCGATGTACTGCGGACGGTCGGAGTAGTCGATGGGACCAACCACGTTGTACTTGAAGCCCGAGGAGTCCTGTTTGTTGAACTGAATGTCGTACACCCATTCGTTCGCGGTCTTCACACGGCCTTCTTCCAGGCGCGAGACCAGCGAAACGCGTGAGATGTTGGTACCACCCGAATTGGCGACGAACAGGATGGAGCCGCTGTTGTCGATCGCCATGCCCCACGGCTGCGAACCGACGGAAATCGACTGAAGTGGCGTTAGGGTCGAGCTGTACGCGAACGCCTCGAGTTGGTTCTTCAGGATATTCGAGACGTATACGGTCGAGCGCTGCTCGTCGACGGCGATGTCACCGCCGAGGCTCCCTTGCGGGAGTGCGAACGTTAGGCCGTATGCGTAAACGATCTGTTCGCGCTTGGCGAGGGTGTCCGCCGAGACCGGGACTGTTGATCCTGTTGGAACGGCATAGCCGGTGTGTCCACCCATGTCGGTCGCGTAGGCGGTGATGAAGAGCGTCTGGCCGCGCAGACTGATCGGGCCATTGAACGCCTTGCGACGCACAACCTGCTGTGCAGGGGCCGGTAGCGTATCGGCCGAAGTGAATGCGATGGCACCAGAGGAATTCCTGGCGACAAAGCCAACGATGCGAATCAAGCCGTCGCTGTCGCGGGCGGTGATGTCGATCGAGTCCGTTGTTTCGAGCCGCGGGGCTACCGTCTGATAGACGAGCGGCGAGACGATGTCGGTGCCCTGCGCCTGCACGCGCACCGTTGTCGGTGTCGCGGCCGAACGCAGCCCGTCGCGATTCTCGGCAAAGGGGGTGATTGTAAACGTGGAGCCGACCGGCGTCGTGCCGGGGATTGTGAACGAGAACGTCACCGTGTCCGTCTTGGGAAGCGGAATCGCGAAGAGCGTGGAGTCTGCTCGCGCGACATTACCAGCGGCCCTGTAACCGATCTTCGTTAGGCCAGTGGTGTCGACCGCTGAAACGTTCACCGTGTACGTCCCGCCCACGATAACGAGCGCATCGGGTGACAAGAGCCCGACTTTTGGAACGTTGGGATCGAACGCCGTCGCGAAGGCTTCGGCGCTGGTTTCGTTGCCACCCACGTCAGTCGCGACGGTGACGACGCGGACCTGCTGGCCCGGACGCACACCCGTCAGATCGAAGTTGAGTGTTCGCGCATAACGAGTTGCCGTCGCGCCGAGGCTCGCGGAATCGACGCGCACGCGGCTCGTGTCGGCGTAGACGCTCGTGACGACGGCGGCGAGCGACGCATTGTCTTCTGCTTCGACGTCGACCGTCAGCTGACGGCGGACGGAGACCGAATCGACTCCTTCGCCGGAAATGACGCTGGTGATGTCGACGCTAACTGTCGGTGTGACGCGGTCCGCGGACGACGTCGCAATATCCGTCGTCTCGCAGCCGGCGATCGCGAGGATCGCCAGGCTGGCGGGGACCAGTCGTCTCAATGTACGCTGCATAACGAGATGTCTCCTGTGGTCCTAACGCGGGTTCAAGCCGCGGGGGCGCACCGGCTGACCTTCGTCGATGATGGTCGGCGTGATCATGATCATCAGGTCGCGTTTCTCTTCCCGTTCATCGGTTTGGGAGAAGAAGCGGCCGATGAGGGGGAGCTGCATGAGCAGCGGGATGCCAACGCGCGTGCGCTGCTTTTGCACCTGCGTGAGGCCACCGATCACCGCGGTTTCCGCGTTGTTGACCAGGACCTGCGACGTCGCGTTGCGCTTGTTGATGATGAAGCCAAGGTCGCCGCCGACCACGTTGAGGTCCGACTGCTCGGCCTCGAGCGTCATCTGGATCTGGCGATTGTTCGTGATGTGCGGAGTGACGCGCAGCAGGATACCCGCTTCGCGGAACTGCACGTTGGCGCGCACCGGAACGCCGACCTGGCCAACCGATCCCGCGTCGATGACGCGGACTGGCGTTTCCTGACCGACGAAGATGCGAGCCTCGCGATTGTCGAGCGTGACGATGCTCGGCTCCGCCTGGATCTGCACCATCTGATGTTCGGTGAGCGCGTCGATGAAGGACGAGAGTGTGAATCCACCGATGGCGGTGGAGAAGATCAGGCTGAGTGCCGACGAGGTGGAGAAGCGGCGCCGAGCGTTACCGATACCGGCGAACGATTGACCGTCGACGCGCACTTGCGACTCGAAGCTGCCCGGCGTCGTACCGCCTTCCGGAATGCGCGGGAGTAGCGTGTTGAAGAAGGTTCCGCGCGAACCGAAGTCGTAGCTGACGCCTAACTGCTCGATCTCCGTCCGGTTGAGCGAGAGGACTTTGGCGTTGAGGGCAACCTGTGGCGTGCGGACGTCGAGCTCGCGCACAAAGCCTAACAAGGAGTTGAGACGCGAGGTGACTTCAGTGATGAGGAGCGAGTTCGTCGCACTGTCGGCGGCGACGTTCCCGCGCGTGATGCACGTCGGGGTACCGGCAGCCTGGCCGGCTTGCGGCGGCCCGGCGGTCTGCAGCGCACCCTGCGGGCAATCTTTCGAGAGCAGACCCGACACCGTGGGTACGAGAGACGCCGCATTGGCGTAGTTGATCTTGACGATCTGCGTGGTGAGCGGCTCGCTCGCCTGCTTCTGCAAGATGTTCTGATAGCTATCGACCGTAATGATGCCGGAAGCATCTTCGCTCGCGGCGAGACCCTGCGACTGCAGGATCGCCTGGAGTGCGACGTCCCAGGGCTGGTCTTTGATTTCAGCCGTCACCTGGCCCTGCACGTCCTTACCGACGACGATGGTGCGACCGGAGAAGCCGCCGAACGCTGCCAGGACGGCGCGGATGTCGGCTTCGTTGTACGTCACGGTGATGCGCTGGGCCTGCGAGCGTTGCTGCTGCTCGGCTGCCGCCAGCGCGAGGAGCGAATCGACAGCGCCGGACGAGGCGCGTTCGACGGACGCCGCGGTGACAACGGCTGGCGCGTTAGGCGCCGGGGCTTCGACGACGGCGACGGCCTGACCCGTGGAGCTCCACGCGGCGAACTGATCGCTCGTCGGGATGGCTACACGGATATCGCGCTCGCCGCGCGTGAGCGAATAGTCGCGCGCCCGATCGAGATCGAGCACGATACGAACGACGTCGGTGCGGAACTGCGACATGCGCACATTGGCGATGCCTGCGCGAACCACGCCGTCATAGGCCTGACTGGAGCCTTCGAGGCGCGCACCGGTGAGATCGATGACGATCCGGTGCGGGTTTTCGACGGTGAAGTCGTGCACATCGACCGGACCGGCAACGGCGATCACGACTTCGGCGTGACCGGATGCGGGGACGATGCTGACGGCAGTGACCGCGTTGGCATTGCCAGCGCGTGCCTGCCGACCGTCGACATTGATATAGGCCGCCCGCGCCGGCAAGACACTCGCGCCTAACGCGAGTGTGCACAGGGCGACGAGCGACAAGACTCGCCTCATGGCTTCTTCTCCGTGTTTGATTCGTTAAGCCCCAGCGTCTCCTGGCGGCTGTAGCCGAATTCTTCGATCGTGAACGTCACCGACTTCGGCCCGATGCGCGCGACGCGCATGCGGCCGAGCTGCTGCCCTTCCTTGACCCGGTACATCGGCACACCATCTGTCTTTCTGATTGCGGTGGGACCACCCCTGGTCGCGCTGGGCGCGGCCGTGGGGTCCTGCGCATCTTCACGCAGCACGGCTACTGAATTGCGACCCGTCGGATCGTAGGCGATACCGACGAGGCGGAGATCCGGAAGCAGCGGCCGGATTTCACCGGATGTCATGAGCGATATGAAGGGATCGCGGCGACCACCGCGCTCATACGAGAAGACTTCGCGTTCAAAGGTGGGCCGCTCGGCCTTGGCCGTGGTTCCCTTCGAGGTCACGCGACGTGTCGTATCCGCGTTAGGCGACGCTGACGTCGAATCCGCGCGGCGGGCCGGTGGCGTCTCCGCCTTCCCGGTTGCCGTCACGGTCGAGGTACGGCCGCCCAGCGTGGTGTCGGTCATGGCTGCGGTGTGGGCGTTTGTCGCCGCCACCGCGCGCTGGGCCGA
>JBFMFA010000328.1:0-4629 GCA_040753195.1 Gemmatimonadota bacterium
CTGGCTTGGATATAAGAACTCCGCAACCGGTTCAGATTTCGCGGCGCCAAAACGGAATGCGGATGCGTACCTCAAGGTGTTAAAGGCTGCGAACGACTCTGTAGACAACGACGTCATTGCAGCGCTAGCTGCCGAGCCAAGAAACAAGTCCCGCGGTGCGGGTGGGGCTACAGTCTGGGATCGCGCGAAGCGCTACGTTGAGCTGCGAGATCGCTTTGAATCCGACGGCCAAGACGCGGCAGCGTTCATCAACAACTTCTTTGATGCGAAGTGGTGGATCAGCAACGAGTACGAAGAGGAGAAAGTCGCAGGTGCACGTCTAGACTTGCAAATCCTGCGCGACAACGCGTTAGCTCTGCTCCCGGGCGACGCGAGTGCAGAGAGCGAGAAAGCCCTCAAGCGCGTGGCGCAGCGGCTGCGACACCAGATCGCTACGAACGAGCCACTCGCAACCGGTGCGCCATACGACTTACTGGTCGCCACGCTCTGGGGCGCGAAGGGCATGACCGCGGAGCACGTCTACATCCTCGGTGCTTGCCAAGAGGCACTTCCCGGCGAACGGCGGGAAGAGTATCCAGGCACCGACATCGAATATTTCGACGAGCAGCGGCGCCTGTTCTACGTCTCCATAACGCGTGCAAAGAAAACACTCGTCATATCCAGGGCGCTCAGCGTAGGTCGCGGCGAAGCAAGCCGGCTCGGACTCACGGTAACGAGCGGCGGCAAATACCGAGCGGATCTCCACATGTCGGAATTTCTTCACGACATCTCGGGGCTTCTGCCAGCTGCAGTTACTGGCGACTCTTGGCGCGGGTGTGAAATGGTATGACCCAACTGGCAAGCATCCTGACGTAATCAGTACGGAGTGAATGAGACTTTTCGTTCCACTCCACCTAACGGGTGGTGGTGGGAGTGGCGGGCACCGCGCGAGTTGAGTTCTCAGGTCAACAAGATTGCATGACAAACCCCGCTCTCAGTCATCGACTGGAGCGGGGTTTATTTTCCGGTGACTTATCTGCGCTTAGTTGATCGTCCCTCAAGCGCTTTTCACTCGGCGCGCCAGAGTGTCGATGTCTTTGCGATGCGTGGTCAGAACTTCAGAATAGCTCACGCCTTCCCTGAGAGCGGGAACATCTGCGTCGAGCTCTTGTGCGATTCGCCACTAGAAGTATGTGCATGTCCTTGAGCTTGCTCATCTCTCTTATCGAATGCGTGCTTCGTCACCCGAGCGAGCTCCTCCTGCTTCTCATCAATGCGCCGGACGACTCGTCCCTCCAATGCTGTTAGCTCCTTCTTTGTCGCGAGACGCTTCTCCATTCCCGGGGCCCAGCCGCCCGCTCGCCGTCTCGTTCATCCCGCGGCGGCACCACCGAAGCGGCCGCACGCCGCCGCGCGCACCACGCTCGCGGTGACCGCCGGCCGTGATGCGACGGTGCCAGAACGCTTCCTGCGCCCCCCAGGTATGCATATCGGAGAGAAGCCGTGACCGGAACACGGCACTTCATCATCGTGTCGGGCAAGAAGCCGGCGGATTCCCGGCCGGCCCGTGCATCTGGAAGGCAGCTATGATCGAATCGACGATCGCTTCGAACGAATCGGTGGCGCAGCTCGCGACCGTCGGCGCGCCCACGCTCATCGTCGCGGCCCCCGCACTCGCCCTCGTGCGCCAGTGGGACACCGAACTCTCTGTACTGCGCCGGAGATCGCCGACGTCGGACGCGGTCATGACGCTCTCCAACTGCCTTCGCGAGCTGGCGGACGCGATCAGGGCTGGCCGCGATACGCGGTTGCACCTAACGATTGCCGACGTTCACGCGACGAGCGGCATCCCGGTGAGCACCTTGCGCTGGCTGTGCAAACAGAAGCCTGACCTCGTGGGTGCGCAGAAGCACGAGGGCGTCTGGTACATCGACCGCGCGAAGTTCGAACGCTACATGGCGACGTCGGATCGCGAGGTCCCGATCGGAGCAGTCGCCGACCAGGGACGACTGGGTGACGCCGTGGAGGCGGCGTGAGTGGCGCCGGGCGCCGTCGAGACAACGGCGTGTGGAAGTACAGCTACGGCGCGAAACCATACGTCGTGTTCGCGATGGAGCGTCGCGACCGCGGTGGCCAAGTCTTCGTTCGTTTCAACAACCCGGACAAGCCTGGCGTCGAGAAGCGTGATCGAAAGAGCCTGGGACTCGTCGTCCGAGATCCCAGAACGGGCCGGCTGGACCAGAAGCTCGTTCGTGCGGCCGAGCTGGCGGTCCAGCAATTTCAAGCGAAACTTCTCGTTGGCCAAACGCCGCCGCGCGATGCCAGCGAACCGCCGTCCAAAGCGGCGCCGTCGGCCGCGCCGCAACCCGCGTCGGCGGCAACGGCCCTAACGATTCGAGCGGGCTTCGACCTCGCGCTCGATCCGGAACGAGGAAAGTACGGCTCGAACAGGACGCGCCGGTATGACCAGATGGTCAAGTACCGCGAGCGGCTGTTCGGCGGCCGGCGTCAGGCATCCCCCCTTCTCGACCGGGACCTGACCTGGATCGCGTTCGTCCCCGCGGAGGCGAGGGCGCTTTGGCGCAGGATGGCCGATCGTCATCAGTCCAGCAAAGGCGAGGAGTTCGGGGTGCGCGCTGCAGAAGGCGTAGTAGATGCGATCTACAGCGTCGCTGCGTGGCTTCGCGAAGAACACCTGATACCGTCCGACGCTGCGCGCGCATCTGCACAATGGAGAAGGGCGCTCAAAGAAGAGTGGGCGCAGCGGACCGGAAAACGACGGACGCGACCGCATCGCCCGCGTCACTCGGTCGAAGAGTACCGGCGGATCTTCGCCGCAATCACGGATCCGCGCGTCGACCCTCGTATCCGTCTGGCGATCGAGCTCGCCGCCGAGTGCAGGACCGGTCAGGTGCTCCGATGCACGCGCCGCATGCTCGTCCTGCCGCAACTCGCACCTAACGAGTACGAGTCGGCTCCGCCTGGTTCGCTGGGTCAGATCGAGATCCCGGGTGCCGGGAAGAAGCACGGGGAAGTGGTGGTCCTCACGCCTGAACAGCGCCGGGCCGTGGATGACGCGCTCGCGGGTTACCTCGCGAACTACGAAGCCGCGTGGAAGATCGGAACGATAGAGGACTACTATCTGTTCCCGGGCTCGAGGATGCGCATCCTCGATGAGAGCGGGCGGCGCTGGGCTCGAAAGGTCCGCACCGGCGTGAAACCGCTCTCGCGCGACGGCGCTCGCGTCGCCTTCAAGGCGCTCGAGACGATCGCGAAAGTGGACCATGTCGATGGTCGTGGCTGGTACGGCCTGAGACGAATCGCGGCGGACCTCGCAGAATCCGCGACGACCGACGATCGCGTGAAGGACCGCCTGGGCGGTTGGCAGGACTCCGAGACGCGGAAGCAGATCTACCAGGACCGCCAGACCGACGAGCTGCGCACCGAGGCCGCGAAGGTGCGACGGACGCTTCGTTTCGGCGACCTGGCGGCACCTAACGGGATAGGGCCTAACGACAAGCGTTCGAGCACCTCAGGGACGCATTCTGTGGTCGATCTCGACGCGCTCGTTGCGGCGCTCACGGACGATCAGAAGGCCGTCTTGGCGGCGAAAATCAACACCCCAACGGGTCCCACAACGGGTCCCAAGAAAAAATCGCCGGGACCCGTTCGGATTCCGGCGACTGGAACTCCTTCAAATTCAAGGACTTCACGAGAGCGGGCGACCGGACTCGAACCGGCGACGTCCAGCTTGGGAAGCTGGCATTCTACCAACTGAATTACGCCCGCGTAGGACTGGCAAGATATCGCTCGCCACTCCCCGAAGGGAGGGGCCCAACCGCCCTATTGCGCCGGCAGCCCTTTAGGCCCCCAGTTCACGCGCGCGATGTCCGCGGCAAGCCGCTGCGTCACGTTAGGCAGCGCTGCGAACGGCGCACCCAGTGGCCCCACGACGTCGATGGTCTCGAAGGTCCGTTCCTCGGTCATGTCCCGCACCGACAGACGGATGCGTAGCGAGTCGGCGCCACGACGGCTCACCTGCCCCGCCACTATCAGCCCCGCGCCGAGCTGAAGTCCCACAAAGCGTCGGTCATTAGGGTCAGTCGTCGCTTGGGCCGCTGAATCTCCCACCACGTCGAGTCCTGCGCGTCGCGTGGCTACTCGCAACGAGTCAGCGATCTGGCGGACGATACCTGCGAGCGTATCGATACCCGTCAGGTTCGCCAACTCGAAGACCACGGCGCGCCGGCCATCCGCGCGGTTGCGCCAACTCACGCGATTGAGCGTGCGCATCACGTCACGAATCACGACCAGCGTCCCAATGGAGTCGTCCAGTTCACTCCCGCTGCGCAGTCCCTGCGGGATGTTGCGCCAGATGTCGTGTACGATCACCTGCGCCTGCAATTCGCGATTACTCAGCGTCAGAACCCCAAACAGAATCGCGCCGATGGCACTCGCTTCGGCCGTGCGGCGCCGCGCGTTCATGTCCGGCTCGCCGAGAAGCCTAACGAGTTCGGCGTCGCTGGCGAGTGTATAACCGGCCGCGCTCACCGCGCGCTTGAGCGAATCTTCGAGCGCGCGAGCCACCGACGCATACGCCGGCCGCGACGTAGCGTTCGTGACCGGTAACACCGCCACGCGCCGCGGCCG
>JBFMFA010000329.1:0-4621 GCA_040753195.1 Gemmatimonadota bacterium
CCGCCGAGTCGACGAGGTAGATGATCGGAATGCGGCAGCGCATCGCGATCTCTTGTGCGCGCAGCATTTTCTTGATCGTCTCGGGCCACCAGGAACCGGCCTTCACCGTTGCGTCGTTCGCGACGATCACCACTTCGCGCTGCTGCACGTAGCCGACGCCGGTAACGACACCGACGCCCGGCGCCTGGCCGTCGTACTGGTCGTAGGCGACCAGCAGCCCGATCTCCAGAAAACGCGCGCCAGGATCGCACAGCCTCGTTATGCGCTCGCGGGCGGTGAGTTTCCCCTTTTTGTGTTCGCGGTCGATCCTCTCCTGTCCGCCGCCTAACCGGAGTTGTGATTCGAGCTCACGGACGGCGTCGGAGAGTGTGTGCAGCCGGCTTGTCACGTCGCCTGGCGTTCGCGAGTGGCGAACCAGTCCTTGATGTACGCAATCAGATCCCCTGTCGACGTACCAGGACCGAAGAGCCTGCCCACGCCCTGCGCCTGGAGGGCATCCATGTCCTCTTTGGGGATGATCCCGCCGCCGGTCACGAGGACGTCTTCTCGACCCGCTTCATTCAGGAGGTTTCTGACGCGTGGGAAGAGCGTCATGTGCGCGCCGGAAAGGATCGACAGGCCGACGACGTCGACATCTTCCTGGACGGCGGCGTTAGCGATCATCTCGGGCGTTTGGTGGAGGCCAGTGTAAATGACCTCCATGCCGGCATCGCGGAGCGCGGCGGCGACGACCTTGGCACCGCGGTCATGACCGTCGAGACCGGGCTTGGCGACTAGAACACGAATTGGGCGAGACATGCGAAGGCAAAAGTAGCGAGGCGGCGACCCTGGCGCACGCAACCACATTGTCGCGTGTCGTCGTGCAATTGCGCATCGTTGGACATCCGCACCCCGAGGCTGCCAGCATGCGTGCCCGAAGCATCGATGGAAGAGAGATCGACATCAAAGACGAAGCCGTCGAGGGGTTGCGCGCGCGCCTTCGTGGACCGCTGGTCTTGCCCGGCGGCCCCGCCTACGAGGATTCGCGCACGGTCTGGAACGCCATGATCGATAGAAGGCCTGCGCTCGTCGTGCGCTGTCTTGGCACCGCCGATGTCATGGCTGCCGTGCGCTTCGCCGTCGAGCACGATCTGCTGCTCTCGATCAAAGGGGGAGGACACAATATCGCCGGACTCGCCACGGCAGACGGCGCCCTCATGCTCGACCTCTCGCTCATGCGCGGCGTCTGGGTAGACACGGCTCGCAACACTGCGCGAGCGCAAGCCGGCTCTCTCCTCGGTGATATCGACCGCGAAACGCAGCTACACGGCCTGGCGGCCGTACTCGGGTTCGTGTCGAACACGGGGATCGCGGGATTGACGCTCGGCGGCGGATTCGGATACCTAACGAGACGTTGGGGGTGGACGGCGGACAACGTGCTCGGCATGGAGCTGGTAACGGCCGATGGGCGTCTCGTCCGTGCGAGCAGCGAGGAGAACGCGGACCTCTTTTGGGGACTCCGAGGCGGCGGCGGGAATTTCGGCGTCGTGACCGGCATCGAATACGCGCTCTACCCGGTCGGCCCGGAGATCGTTGGCGGAATGGTGGCGTGGCCCGCGAGCGAAGCGCGGCGCGTCTTGGAGCTCTATCGCACAATGGCGGAAGAGGCGCCGCCCGAGCTGACGCTGGTCGCCCTGATGCGGCAGGCTCCCCCGGCGCCGTGGCTCCCCAAGGAAATACACGGGAAGCCGATCGTGGGTATTCTCGCCTGCCACTCCGGACGCCCTGAAGACGCCGAGAAGGCGGTTGCGCCTATCAAGTCTTTTGGCCGTCCCGTGGGCGACGTGCTGGTGCGCAGGCCCTACGCGCAGATGCAGACGTTGCTCGACGCGACGCAGCCCAAGGGCCGCCGCTATTACTGGAAGAGCGAGTATCTACCGCGCGTGGAAGCGGCGCTCTGCGAGAAAGTCATGGCGCATGCTGCGCGCGTGCAGTCGCCGCACTCGGCGGTCATCCTCTTTCAGATCAAAGGGTCGCTGAATCAACTCCCCGAGTCGCATTCGCCGGCCGGCAATCGCGACGCGGGGTACGTGCTCAACATCGCAGGTTCCTGGGAGCAGCCGAGCGACGATGCGGCAAACATCTCATGGGCGCGTGAAGCGTGGATCGACATGAAGTCGTTTTCGACTGGCGGGAACTACATCAACTTCCTCACGGCGGACGAAAGTCCGGAACGAGTGCAGGCAGCCCTAGGGGGGAATATCGCGCGGCTCGCCGATGTGAAGGCTACGTGGGATCCAAACAACGTGTTCCGCACGAATCGCAACATCACACCCGCAGTGGCGGCTGCGGGGTGACGTGTTAGGCATCGTGTCCGCCGCGCCTCGCCATCAGCGCGCGAACGGCGGCAAGCGGATGCCTGCCGCACAGCTCGTATCGATCTCTCGCGCATTCGCGCGCTCGATGAACGCCGCGACGAACTGCGCTCCGCATGTCTGCACGCTGCTGAAGTTATGGCCCACCAACGGCAAGACCACATGGCGCCCGTTAGGCAGGGTCTTGAGCGCCTGCTCCCCCCAGCGCTGGGGCGTGTTGGGGTCCAGCTCACCCGAGACCAGGAGAACAGGCGCCGCGCTGCGAACAGGATCGTCGTAGTCATCACGGACGTCGCCGCGCGGCCATGCTCGACAGGCGCCTAACTGCGATCGCACTCTCGCGTCGCCGAGGAACGTGGTCGCGTTGTCGCGCGCGGCGACGGCGGGATCCAGCCAACGGGTGTCTTCGCTGCACATGACGCTCAAGTGCATGCCCATACTGATTCCGGTCGACAGCAGCGAGCGGTACTGGGCGATTGACTGAGCGAGCATCGACGCATCCCCCTGCGCGGCACGATGAATCGCGAGCGGCAATTGGGCGCGCGTGTCAACGGACTGCATGAAGCCCATGATGGTGCTTGTTAGGGCATCGGCGGGAATGGTCACCGAATCGCCGAGCGTTGCGCGCGCGGATGCGAATTGATTCGGCCACGCAGCGCGCAACTTGCCGGCGCGCGCCTTGGCAATTACCGCGTCGAACTCGGTCGCAAAGTTCGGATAGAGGCGCGCACAGTCCGCGTCGCGAGAGCAGTCGCGCACCAGCAGCTCGAGCGCACGCTGAGCGTCGCGCGCGTACCCCATCGGCATGTGCGCGTCGGGTGGTGCGATCGCTTTCATGACGACGGCACGCACACGCTCGGGATGCCGGCGCATGTACACGAAGGCCACGCGTGTACCGTAGCTCGTTCCGTAGATATCGATGCGATCGTATCCGAGCGCCGCGCGGACGTCGTCGATGTCGTCGGCGATGTTATTCGTGGTGTACTGTCGCAGATCCGCATGCGCACCTAACGAATCGCGACAGAACTGTACACCGGCGGCGGGATAGAAGTCGCCGAAGAAATCCTGCGGCGTGCGGTGGAGCCGGCACATCAAGGGTGCCGAGCGTCCGGTGCCACGAAAGTCCGCGAAGACCAGATCCCGGCGCTGCCGGACGAGCGAGAACGCATCGTTGGCAAACGGGATCATCCCGCTCGGCGCCTGACCCGGCCCGCCGGCGAAGAGAAAAAACGGATCCGGGGCTCGGTCGGGCCCCGTCGCGCGTGCGACGATGACGGAGAGAGCGATGCGACGGCCGCTCTGTGCGGCCCGATTCTCGTAGACCTCGACCGTGCCGCAGCGTACGTCTCCCGTTAGGCCGGGAACCTCGCAGGCTGTGAGCTGCTGCCCACTCGCTGAATGAGTTACTCCGAACGCCAGGCACAGCGCGCTGATGGATCGCCGCACGTTCATCCTCATGAAAGTTGGTGACGATCCTACGCGGGTGTGTGCGGGAAGCTTCGGACCCGACGTGCTATTTGAGAATGGGATTGATGTCGTTCGCCGCACTGCGGAACTCGCGCGGTGACACGCTCGTCGCTCGCCGAAATGCGCGCGCGAAGTGCGCCTGGTCGGCAAAGCCAAGTGCATCAGCGATGCCGCCGATCGATTGACGCGAGCTGGAGAGCAAGCGCTTCCCTTCTTCGACGCGGCGCGCTTCGATCCATCCACGTACCGTGAAGCCAAAGGCTGCGCGAAACGTTCGCGCCAGATGCGCTGGCGTGCAGCCCAGCTGCTTCGCCAGGCGCGCCAGGGTCGGCGGGCGCCTGAATTCCTTTTCGAGGATGCGGCGCGCAGCCGCGGCGAGGGCAGGCACGTTCGCGTGATGCTTTCGGAGAAGAAAACGACTGCAGCCGATGGCGATCCCGTCGACAAAGATGCGCAGCGTTGCCGGCGTCAGCGGATCAGGCGCGTGCAGCTCGCCGAGTATGCGCCACGCCAGCTCAACGGACGAGCGCCCTTTGAACGTGGCGGATGTGGCGAGCGCTCTGTCACAGGGCGTTAGGCGAACAAGTGCTGCGGGGGCGTAGTCGATCGAGACGATGCGCGCGCCGCTCGATCCTGCTCGAAATGTGCTCGCACTCGAGGCAGGGACGCGCACCGCCAGCGACGCCGGGGAGAGTTCGCTCGCGCCGGTTGGCGACACTTCTGAGATGGTCCCCGACAACACGACGTGAATTGTCGCGCCGGTCGTTACCGAGTGGTGCCATTCCGATCCGGCTTTTGCC
>JBFMFA010000330.1:0-4616 GCA_040753195.1 Gemmatimonadota bacterium
GGGGACGCGTACGTTGGATCTCTCGCGCGGCGAAGCAGAGCTCGCGCTGCATACACCGCGACCGCACCACGTCGGCCTGGTCACGTCGCGCGTGGCGCATACGACGCTGGCGCTGTTCGCGTCCAAATCGTTTGTCGGTCGCCGGGAGTTGCGCATCAGCGACGCCGACTCTGTGCAAGGTGTTCCGTTGCTGGTGTACACGCCGCAGTTGCAACTGCTGCAGCGCGCCGCATGGTTTCAGCCGGTGCTCGCGTCGGCCCGGATCGTCCTAACGACAAACGGTACACATACCTTACTCACCGCGGCGCGCGAAGGAGCGGGTGTTGCGACGCTTCCATCGTTCGTCGCGCGCAACTACAGCGATCTCGTGCGCGTCTCCGAGTACGTGGCGGATCACGACGTCTGGCTCACGACGCACCCTGAGTTTCGTCGCGACCCCAAAGTGCGCGCCACGGCCGATTTCCTGAAGGAGATCGCGCGCGGCCCAAACGGTTTGGTCTGACCGACAAACGCACGCCGACCCTAACGACTCTCCACGATCGCCACGAAGCGACCGAAGACGGCTCCAGTCGGACCACTGGGCTCAGTCGATTGCGCGATGTCGCGCGTCAGTGCGCGCATAGAATCCGCACCGATCAGCCGCTCGAGGATCCACAACTGGTATGGTCCCGTTGTGTAGAACGCCTCGTTACTTCTCCCGACCTGTGCGTTCGCTACGCCCGCTCGCACCGTGGTAACAAACCCGATCCACTGCGCCGAGCCTTCCTGCAGTTCCAGTACGTCGTCGGCGCGTTCACAGCTTATCGACACCTCGGGCGTCACCGGTACCGTCACGTCTTTGAGCAACCCATAGCGCTCGCGCCGAGCGGCAATGAACTCGCGCGCAGCGCCTAACGCCTGGGCGTCTGTGGCCGAGTCGCGCGTCCCCATCAACAGATGCCACGCGCGGTCGAGCGCCGCGATTTCCTTTTTGAGCGCGTCATTCACGGCACCACCGGCCGGCGCGTAACAGCGCTCGACGAGCGCTTTTCGGTCCGGTTGCATATCCCACGTGGGCCATTCGTAGCGTCGCGTCTGGTCCAGCCACGTCGGCATCTGCACATGCAGGTGATAGCTCTCATGGATCGCGAGCTGCGTCAGCATTGGCACCACTCTCACGTTCATCGACTGAAGCGCACGACCAAAATTGCCGAGGTCTTCCAGTCGCAGCGGCGAAGGGACGATCACGACGCGGGTGTCGCCGTCCCTGCGCAGCGCCGTTTCCAGCTCCGGAGGCACGGCGCGGAACGTGGTGACGATGCCGGCGTTGAACTTGTTAGGGTTCCGTCCAACTGAGTCGCCGTTCCACATCGCATAGAGCGGTGTTGAGAGGCGCATGCCGCTCGATAGCACCACTTCCTGTGGTGGTTTACGATGGCGCCAGATCGTCGCGCACGCCCGAGCCGTGAGGTCGCTCGATTGTGAAAGCAGAACGACCGGGTGATTCGCGACCGTATAGTCGCTCCACACCGCCCCGACGGCTGCCGATGCGTCCAACGCCGCGAGCAGATCGCGCACTTCCTGCGGGCGAGTCGGTGGGCACGGCTGCGCCTGCAGCGACGAAACCGCGAGCAAGAGCAACAATGACAAACGGATATGCATACGCGGGCGGCGCAGGCGACAGGCGAGCGGAGCCGCGAAACTTAACGACTAGCGGGACCTGTCAGTGAAGATGTACCCGACGCCGCGTCGCTGTGCGCGCTGAATGGACACGAAAAGGTCCGGGACGATGAAGGCACCCGGTACCAGCCCGCTGGCCAGCTGCTCGTAGATTGCATCGGGCGCGTTGCCGTCTCGCGCGAGCTTTCGAGCAAGGTTGCGTAGTGCGACGTTGCAGACCACGAAGGTGACGCCGCGCTTCTGCAGGTCCAGAACGGCGGCGTCGCGCGGCTCACCGTCCTGCGGTGTCAGGAAGATGTTGCGTGTCGCGGCGCCGCCGGTCGCCGGATCGGTGACCTTGTAGTAGCTGCCTAACGCGAATCGCTGCCAGATCTCGTCGCGGAAAAGACCTTGAATCGCCGCACCGTGCGTCATGACGGCGATGCTCTGCTGGGACTCGGGGACGCCGTACGAGTCCCGCGCGTTCGCCAGCATCGTGCGTGCATCCACGAGCGCCGTCATGAAGTGTTGATGCACGTGGATCATGACTTTGTTTTCGCCCGCTAGGCGGTTGATCCACGCGTCCGGGTCATCCGCTGCGTGCAAACGGGCCGATGCGGCGGCGGCGCGATCCGGCGACGCTCCGATTGCGGCGACGCTGGCAACGGCTTGCGAGAGACGAAACAAGAATCCACGGCGTGGAACGGATGCGTGACCCAGGGGCGACATATTTCCTCCTATCGCGTTCAGGCGTGCACTTACGCCGCAATCAATCCATGAACCAGCAACTGTGTTCCACCGGCTAGGCAGGGATGCGCGAAAGACCCGTCGGGCCAGACATTTTTCAGGCGGACGTGCGCGGCCGTACCCCTTTAGTCGAAGCTAAACGGCGGGTATTCGTCGTGCAGGAGAAGCAGGTATGCCTCGACCCTGGTGGTCCACTGCAACACGCCAGCGGCGAAGCGATACATCGTGTTGGCGTATTCGCCGGTAAACAGGATGGCGAACCAGGCAAAGACCGTGACGAGTCCCCAGACAAGACCCAGGACCCATATCGCAAAGATGTGCGGAATCACGAGAATCGGCCGCAGCACGCACCCGCCAGCCCACATAAAACGTCACCAGCCGGCGTAATCCCTTCGGATACTGCCCGGTGAAGAGGATCGCAAACCAACCAATGAACGCGCAGACGACGGCGACGGCGCCGAGCGCGCCGCCGCCGATGGACCAGTCGAAATCGGTGATGCCCCGGGTTGTATTGCTTCACGTCCGACGTTAGGCGCCGGACTTCATGCGGACGCCGGACAACACGGCACCGTCGCTGCCATCCGGGCCGATCAGCTCGAAGTCAACTGTGCGGTCAACGATCGGCGACGGTTGCCACAGCCGCATTTTCGTACCGGCGCGCGTGTACCACCCTCTTTCGTTAGGCCCGTTGCCGTTGGCCTCGCCGTTCACTTTGTGGCTGAACGTACCATCAACGTAGAAATCCCATGTATGCGTGACGTTCAGTTCGTCGGTGTACGCGAAGGTCCGCCTGAACGTGCGTTGCGGCGTGAAAGGCGGTTGACCCGTGGCACCTGCGGTCTCCGGGGGCGCCTTGCTCCCGGCTTCCCACGCATCGGTGGCCATTCGCGTGCAGTCATCCGAACGGGCCCTGTCGCCGATGTCCTTGTAGTACTGCGCCAGCAGCATGTGGATGCGCGTGGCGTCTTGCAGGTCTCCTTTGCGGTGCACGCGCAAGAGGAGGAAGATCTGTTTCTCGATATCTGTACTTGGTGTGGCAGGCAGGCCCGAAACGTCAAAGCGCTCCAGATCGCGCGATTTTGCTTTCTGAGCGCCAGCTGTTAGCGGGAGGGCCAGCAAGACGGCGGAGAGGATGATCGCGGCACGCATGAACGCCTCCTCGATAGTGAGCGAGTTGCGCTACGCACACGTTGCGATCCCTCGGAATGACGCGAAGTCGGTCCAATGCAGCATGCCTCGTGCGCACTTGCCCGACAGCGAAGCCCCTACACCGCGACTCCTTTGTACCCTCACAGCCGGGTTCTTTTCACGGCGGTTTACTCGTTAGGCTTCTGCTGCTCCGCCCAGCGAAGTGCCTCGTCGAGGTCCGTGAATACCTGGCAGTCGAAGCCCTTCGGTTCTGTGAGCACCTGCACCATACGAGCCAGTCCATAGCGATGGGGCTCGCGGCCCGTGACCACCAAGGCGATGTGCAGTCCAAAACCCTCGTCCTTGAGAGTGTCGGCGAGGCCTCCAACTCTCCATTCGATGTCGTCCTTCGTAAGCGCCGCTTTGGATTCGCGAGCGTCAAGAACGAGGGGCGCTCCGGTTGCGAAGCTCGCGTCTGCGCGAATCTCCACAAATGCGCGTGAAAGCTCGTCGTTGCCGTAGGCACCGATCGTGGTCACCAGCAGGATCGAATCGCGCCACTCCCAGTGCACAGGCATCGGCTACCGCGCGCGCTTTTTCACTGAGGCTTTGTCCGTCGCCCGTGATGCCTTGCTCTTTGCGTCGCGCGCCTGAGAGCGCCATGCTTCCTCGAGCAGTGTGCGAAGTTCTGCAACCGTGACTTCCGCAAGCCTAACGAGTACGGCGGGATAGCCGTTGTAGTGCGGCTCGGTGAAGAATTTCGTCGGCTCGGCCGCGATCATCAGATCTTTTTGCGAGAGGTTCGCGACCCGTACCGCGAGCACGGACGGATTCGGGACGCGGGCTTTCTTAGGGTCGCCCCGCTCCAACCAGACCCAGGCAAAGCCCTTCAGTTTTCCTTTGACGGGGACTGCAAATGCGAAGCGGCCTTCCTCCTGGATGGCTCCGGAGAATGAGAGCGCGATGCGGCGAACATCGGCTTGAGAGGCCATGCGTCGTTCGTGGTCGACAGTGATCGTGCGGAACAGGGCTAACGCAACGTGTCTCCCGCAATCGCAAAGAGCGACATGGGATCGACGGTGATGCTGCCGTAGCGCACGATG
>JBFMFA010000331.1:0-4602 GCA_040753195.1 Gemmatimonadota bacterium
GACGATGAGCTGTCGCAGAAAGTCCACGCGCGCGCCGATGCCGCCAAACGTCGCCATCGCCGCATTGGCCATCTTGCGCAGAAAGCGCAAGCCGGCCCGTTGAAACATCGGGAATTCGTCGGTTTCCCGATGCGAGCCATACAGCGGTGCTGTCATGTACGAACGCGTGCGAGCATTACGATTCCGGTTATTCCAAAGACCACGTTAGGCAGCCAGGCGGACGCCTCGGGCGACACCAGCCCGTTGCCGCCGATCGCACGTGTCAACTGAATCAGGATCAGAAACACGATCGTTGTCGCCAAACTCACACCCACCCCATACGCCGCGCCCCCGCGCTGATTGCTGGTGGCAAGTGGCGCGCCAAAAAGGGCGATGATCAGGCACGTCACGGGAATAGCCAGCTTCAGCGCCCGGTCGACGCGCAGTTTCTTGGTGTCACCACCCGAGCGCTCCAAAGCGCCGATAAAGCGCCCCAGCTCCGCGTAGTTCATTTCTTCCGGCGCGGGCGGCACCGCGAGCAGTTCGTCCGGGCGCTCCACCAATCGCGCGTCGCGTATGGAATCAAACCGAAAGGTGAGGTTGAGATCCTTCGCGCCAAGGATATGCAGGGCGCCGTTGCGGAGCGTCCAGCCGCGGCGAGCAGCATCCCACGCGCCACTTTCGGCGTTGAGCACGTATGTCGGATACGTCACATCGTCGGGACGTCCTTTGCGCTCGATCTCGAGCGCCTGCACGGTGCCGTATGTGGCATTGAGCGACGTGACCTTGTACACGCGCCCGTGCTCCGACGCGAAGGCAAAGTTGGCGCGCTCGCCGCGTCCCATCCAGGCGCGCTCCTGCAACAGTTCGGCGCGGCGCTGGTTGCTGTGAGGCGCGAACTCCGTGAGAAAATAGGTCAGAACCGCCGCCAGCGACGCGGCGATGAAAATCGGCAGCGTTAGGCGATGAAAGGACATACCTGACGCCTTGGCCGCCGTGATCTCCGAGTGTCGTGTGAGGGCGCCGATGGAAAAGACCGTCGCGAAGAGCACCGCCGCTGGCAGCACCAGACGCATCGTATCCGGAATCCAGTACCAGTAGCTCAAGGCAATCGCCCACGGCTCCAGATTCCGGTTCAGGTACTTGTCGATGTTGTCCGTGAGGTCGAAGAGTTGCGTGATGATCGGGAAGCCTAACGCTGTGGCGACGAAGATCTTGAGAAACTCGGTGAAAACGTAGCGATCCAGGGGGTGCAGCACGCGCACCCGACGCCACCCGCGACCGCGGCTCACGCGGTTCCAACCTCGCGTCGACGACCAAATCGGAAGATGCTGCGCACGGTCTCCAACAGATCACGGATGTCACCGCCGCGTGACGTCGCGGACTCTCGGCCCATGCGCGCCAGCAGCACCAGTCCGACCAGCGTCAGAATGATGTTGGCAGCCCACATCGCCCAGAACGGAGGCATGATGCCGCGATCGGCCAGAGATTCGCCCGCGATGAGGCCGATATAATAGATGGCGAAGATCACCAGACTAAAGCCGATCACGAGCCCCACGCCGCCGCGTGGGAAGCGCACGGCGATCGGCGCGCCCACGAGCACGAATACCACACAGGCGATCGAAATGGCGAATTTCTTGTGGATCTCGACTTCGTTCTGATAGATCGCATCGCGAAATTGGTCGGCGCGCAACTTAGCCGATTCCATCGCCGCTTGCGCGGGGATGGCACCGCCGCCGGTCGACGGCGCAACGCCCGGCGTGACGACCGGACCTGGCGGCATTTGCGGAGTCGTTAGGGCGGAGTCCTGTGGCACCACCGAGGGAACCGGCGCCTGCACAACCGGCGGAGGAACCACCGCCTGGGCGCTGTCTTGACGGCGTGTGCTGTCTTGCGCCGCTTTGCGTAGTGTGTCCTGCGCCTGCTTCGGTCGCGTTGTATCCTGCGCCGCGAAGAGTTCGTTAGGCGAGAGCCAGTCGGCCAGCACGAGCGCCGTGCCGCCGATGCGCTTCATCGCATCGCAGTACACGCGACCTAACGTCAAGCGCCGCGACTTCGGCTGCTGCGCTCGATCGGCCGGCCCCGGGGGGCCCACAAACTGCTGCACGCCGGTCTTGCGCTCGGTCTGCAGGGCCAGCCGCGCCGCGCGCAGCTCCTGGAGCGCCGCAAGATAGTCCTGCTCAGCGCGTGCGACCTCCATTTGCAGCTCGCACACCGACATCTCGCGGTCGCCCTTGAAACCTTCCGTATTGGACGACTCGAACTTGTTGGCCACATCCGCCACGCGCACGTAGTCGCGATCGAAAAAGACACGCTGCACGCGCTCCACGTTCTGCGCCGGCACCTCCTGCGAGTAGCCGTGCAGCAACGTCAGCAGAAGGTCGCTCCCAGCCACCAGCGCCATCTCGCCGCTGTCCGCGTACACTGTGCGCCGCCGCATCGGGTCGCTGAGGTCGTAAATCGTGATCTCGCGCAAGCTATTGGACGCTGGATCGACGTGATTCACGCGCATGTAGAAGCGGCTTGGCATCACTTCGTTGATGACCTGCTCGCGGAGCGCGAACGTTGGCTTCTTGTTGGCAATGTCGGTCTGCAATTGGCGCAGACGATGATTGGCGCGCGGTAAGAGCTGATCGTTGAAACCAATCATGACGAAGGACAAGAGCAGCCCCATGCCTAACGGCGGAATTATGAGCCGGATCATGCTCACGCCACTTGCCTTGAGCGCCGTGATCTCGTTTTCCGCCGCCAGACGCGAAAATGCGTAGAGCACCGCGACAAGCACGGACATCGGCAGCGTCATCGCGACGGTGAAGGGGATCGACAGCACGAAAAACTCCCCGATCACACTCCACGGCAGTCCCTTCCCAACCAATTCGCCAAACCGCTTGGCGATGTAGTTGAGGAGCATCAGTGACGTCAGCGCCGAGAGCGCAAAGAAGAACGGCCCGGCGTGCTCTCGAAGGACATACCGCTGGATAATTTTCACGACGGTTTGTGCATCGGGATGGCTGTTTCAGAGGTCGTCATCTACTAGTTCTTAGCTCTTAGGCGCCAGGTCATAGCGCCCGTCTCGTATGAATGCTCGTTATGACCTAAGAGCTATGGCCTGTGACCTATAACTTACTTCCGATCCTACCCTCGATCGCCTGCTGAGTGCGCTGGAAAGCCTCCTGCCTACAGGTCGTATGCGCTTTTGGGGTCGCCGTCGCTGCTGCAATACCGCCCGCCAGGGCGGCTGCACAGGATACGACCCGAAGGGTGGTTTCCGCTGATAGCACCGCGCAGCCGGGGGAGTTGCTGCTCGACTTCCTAGCACGCCTGGAGACCAAGGGGATCCGCGCAAAAGATGAACGCTGTACGCAGGCCCGATTGGTCAACACGACCTTTACGTGCAGGGCCTCCTTCCAGCCGACCCTCGATTTCCAGTTCGGCCTCCGCACCCAGGGGACTCTCGCCGAGCGCCTGAAGTTGAACGTCGACTACGACTCGCAGCGCGAGTTCGACGGCTCCAACAATATCTCCGTCGTTTTTGAAGGCCGCGGTTCTGAACGGCTGCAGCGGGTCGAAGTGGGGACGGTGTCGTTTGCGCTACCGCCCTCGCGTTTTCTCACAGCCGCCATTCCAAGTGCGAATTACGGAGCGCAGGCGACGGCGCGTTTCGGGTCGATGCAACTCGCGGCGATCGCGGCACAGCAAAAAGGCATTGTGGTGCGCGATCAGGTTTTCACGATCGGCCGGCGGGTTTCGCAGCGCGTCGAGCAGGAACTGGAAGACTATCAGATCGAGCCGCGGCGCTTTTTCTGGGTCGTGGATCCGGCGCTCTTTGGCAACGCGTATCCGAACATCGACATCCTCAATGCGGCCCAACTCGACGGGTTGGCGCGGCGTCTTTCAGCGACGCAACGTCCGTCGCGGGTCTTCCTCTACCGTGTCTTGTTAGGCGGCCAGCCGCCCAACCCCAACGGTCCGCGCTTTCAGCTGCTGGACGATCCCTCCGCGCCGGCGGGTCTGGTGTACGAGCTGCTGCGCGAGCACGTGGATTACTATCTCGATCCGTCGCTTCTCTGGTTTGCGCTGGTGCGACCGCTCAATCCCTCCAACGAGCGGCTAGTGCTCGCGTACACGTTTCGGATCAACGGCCGCGACTCGGTGATCGCGGACCTCGGCGGCACGCCAGTGCTCGAGTTTCAACCCGGTCAGCAGCAGCTGGCGCACCTGGTGTGGGATCCGCGCCTAACGCCTGACGACGGGGCGTTTCGGCGTGAGATCCGCTCAGTGTATCGCCTCGGCGGCGCCGACCTGCGACGGGAGACGCTCGCGCTGCAAATCGTGACAGGGACGAGTCGTGACCAGGAGCGGCCGCCCTCGGGCTCGCCCGCCACATACTTGCAGCTCTACGGTCTCGCGCAGGCCAACAACGCGGGGACGTTCGACGCAGAAAACCGCGTATGGCCGCGGCCACATGACCCCGACCTGGCCGCGGGCTTGAGCGACACGAGCGCCGCCGCGCGCATCATCCGTGACCGCTTCGTGATTTTTCCGTCGCTGGAGCCGTTCAGCCGGCGCGGTCTCGCTCGCGATCCAACCGTGCCCGCGAACGACTCGATCTACCGGACGCCT
>JBFMFA010000332.1:0-4602 GCA_040753195.1 Gemmatimonadota bacterium
GACTCGTGAGATGCGATACGCAGTGATGGCATCGGGCGCAACGTAGCGCACCGTTAGGCCGTTGACGCGCTGCATCCCGGGGACGATCGCCGCCGCATCCGCGTACGCCATGCTCGAGAGTTCGATCTCGAGCGTGACCGGCGTCGTTTGACGCGCCGGTCGGATCGACGCACGGCGACCTAACGCGGCCTTCACACCCGCTGCGATGCGGGCGCGAGCTTCTTCCGGGTGCAACGTGCGGGCAGCTTGCATGGCAATCCCTTGTTTCACAACGACAGCCTCGATCCCTGGGAAAAACGCCTGCGCCTCGGCGGCAATCTTGTCGTCGCCGGAAATCAACACCACAGGGACGCCGTAGTGACCGGCCACCATGCCATTTAACCCATATTCACCAACTTCCTGACCATTTATTCGCACATGCTTGAGAGCACCAGAGAAAGTATGACCCAAAACTGACGCGGCCTCGGATCCGTGCGCGTGGTAGCCGATGTAGATCGCTGCGTGAAACGTCGAATCCAGGCCCTGCGTCATCCCCATCGGCTTCGGCTGCCCCGTAATGAGCGACGCGCGCCGATCCAGTTCGTCGGGATGCATGTTGGTTTGCGGACCGTGGCTGTCGTTCACGACCACCTCGGTGGCACCAACATCGAATGCGGCGGCGATGGCGGCATTCGCCTCGGCGGTCATGAGGCGCCGCGCCCAGCCATAGTCGTGGCCGCCGGGGCCGGTCTGACTCCCTGCAACGACGCCGGCGATCCCTTCCATATCGACGGAGATGTACACCTTGAGCCGCGCCGCCTGTCCTTCGGCGACAGACGTTAGGCTCAGTGCCGCAATTATCAATACGCCGTGTATGCGCATGACAGGCTCCTCTAGTGTCTGAACTGACGTTGCCCGGTGAGGATCATCGCGATCCCGTGTTCGTTCGCGGCATCGATCACTTCAGCGTCGCGAACGGAGCCGCCCGGCTGAATGATGGCGCGGACGCCCGCTTCCGCTGCCTGATCGACGCCGTCGCGGAAAGGGAAGAACGCGTCGCTGCCTAACGCGGACCCGCGCACGTCATGGCCCGCCTGACGCGCCTTGTGCACGGCCAGAAACGACGCGTCGACCCGCGACATTTGCCCGGCGCCGATTCCAATCGTTGCGCCTCCCTTGGCAAGGACGATCGCATTCGACTTCACGCTGGCCACGGCGTGCCACACAAATCGCAGCTCCTTCCACTCCGCGTCGGTCGGTGTGCGAGTTGTGGCGATGCGCCACCCGGCCTCGTTGTACGTACTCGGCGCTCGGTCCTGCACGAGAAAACCGCCGCGTACGCGCTTGAGGTCGAGCCCACCCTTGGGCCACGTCGCGACTCCTTCGAGCACACGCAGATTCTTCTTCCGGCCCAGAATGTCGACCGCATCGTGCGAAAACTGCGGCGCGACGATGCACTCGACGAAAAGCGAAGAGATCGCTTCGGCCGCTGCATCGTCAACGGGAACGCTAAAGGCGATGACCGAGCCGAAGGCCGACACCGGATCGCACGCGAGCGCCTTCTTGTACGAATCGATCGCCGAATCGCCAATCGCGATTCCGCACGGCGTGGTGTGCTTGATGATGGCGCATGCCGTGTGACCGGCAAACGGATCGATGGCAAAAAGGGCACCTTCGAGATCGAGCAGGTTGTTGAAGGAGAGCTCTTTGCCGCCGCGCTGCGTGAGCCCGCTGAGGCCTTCGCCGCGATTCTCCACGTAGAACGCCGCGTGTTGACCGGGGTTTTCGCCGTAGCGCAGCGTCTGCGCGCGTTCCAGAGCGACCGTCACATGCGCGGGGAACTTCTCGCCGCGCTGGGCCGCGAACCAGCGCGCAATCGCGGCATCGTAGGCGGCGGTGTGCGCGTAGGCTTTTTCCGCCAGCAGCCGACGCAGCTCGATGTCGTCGTCCCCGTCTTCCAACGTGCGTAGCACCACATCATAGTCAGCGGCGTCGACGACGACGTACACTGACTCGAAGTTTTTGGCCGCCGAACGCAACATCGACGGTCCACCGATGTCGATTTGCTCGATGACATCGTCCGGTGAGACGTTAGGCTTCGCGGCCGTTTCCTTGAAGGGATACAGATTTACGGCCACCAGATCGATCGGTTCGATCTTGTGCTCGGCGAGCGCCGCCATATGCTGCGGGTCATTCCGGCGTGCCAGCAGCGCCCCGTGGACGCCGGGGTGTAACGTCTTCACGCGGCCGTCCAGCATCTCGGGAAACTTGGTGGCGTCGGAAACGTCGCGCACTTCGAGTCCGGCGTCGCGCAGCGTACGGGCGGTTCCGCCGGTGGACAACAGCTCGTAGCCAAGGGCCGTTAGGCGTCTGCCGAAGTCCGCGAGACCGGATTTGTTGGAGACGGAGAGTAGGGCTCGTTTAGACAAGGTCTAAGGTCTAAGGTCTAAGGTCTAAGGTCAGGTGCCTAACCAGCGGTCGAGGGACTGCCGCAGGCCAACGTAGTCGCCCATGGTGAACGCCGCGGCGGATTCAGGTGTCGGAACGCCCAGCACGCGGTTATCGTCGCTCAGGCGCACTTTCCCCGAACACAGCGCCTGCACAACGCGCGGGTAGAGCAGGTGCTCCACCGCGAGCACCCGCGCGCCGAGCGTCTCGGGCGTGTCGTTAGGCGACACCGGAACCGGCCACTGCGCGATGATGGGCCCGCGATCGTAGCTGTCGTCCACAAAATGCACGGTGGGCCCGGACACGCCAACGCCAGCCGCCAGCACCGCCGCGTGAACCCGCATTCCATACATCCCCTTACCACCGAACGATGGCAACAGCGCCGGATGCACGTTCACCATGCGCCCGCGATACGCACTCACGACCGCCGTCGGAACGAGCTGAATGTACCCGGCGAGAACCACGATCATCACTCCACGCGTCACAAGCTCGTTCAGCATCGTGTCGCCGGAGCCTTTGTCGATCGTCAACGCCTCGATGCCCGCGTTCCTCGCGCGATTGAGCGCCGGTGCCCCCGCACGATCAGAAACAACCAGCACGATGTCACCGGCGCGCTGAGCGCCGAGCGCGGCAAAAAAATCGAGGATCGCCTGAAAGTTGGAACCGCCCCCGGATGCCAGAACAGCGATCCGCGCGCGAGAAGACGCCTGAAGTTGCACGCGCAGATTGTACGGTTGCGAAGGTGTGTGGGTAAGGCCGCGCGATCATCGATTGAGGAATCGCTTCACAGCTTCGTCGAGCGACGTCGCCGTGACGAATTCGCGCGCTGCGCGATCACGCTCATCGTTCGGCGTCTGCGGACTAGCCACGAGAATACCGAGACCGCCCAGTGTTTTGGACGGCAGCACGTCGCGCAAACGATCTCCGATATACGCTGAGCGGCTGAGATCGATCCCGAGGTCGTGCGCGGCGCGTCGATGCAGAAGCGTCCCGGGTTTCCGGCAGTCACATGGGCCGCTCAACGCGGGGAAGTGTGGGCAATGGTACATCGCGTCGATCGTTGCCCCCGCGCGCGAGAAGATCTCGCGTGTACGCGCCGCCGTGGCACCGTACTGCGCTTCGGTGAGGAGTCCCTGCGCGATCCCCGACTGATTCGTGATGATCACGGCGAGCACACCCGCGTCGTTCAAGGTGCGAACGGCGGCTGCCGCGTTAGGCACGACCACCACGCCGTCGGGATCCGCCAGATAATTGCGATCCTCTATAAGCGTGCCATCCCTGTCCAAAAAAGCCGCGCGACGCAGCTCTCCCGGTGTCATGCGGTGAGAGCGTGCTCGACCGTCGCGGCGAACGCATCGTCCAGAGGCTCCGGAATCGAGCGCAGGTCCAGCCACACGCGGTCATCCGCGATCCGTCCGACGACAGCGTTCCACCCGCCGCGCAGGCGCCGCTCGATAGCGACCGGCTCGCCGCCGAGCACCACGGCGTACGAGGGGATGCGCGCCGTCGGAAAGGCGCCGCCGCCGACGGTTGCTTCTGACGCCTCCACCGTTGCGCGCACACCAGCACTTGTTAGGCGAGCCGCCAGCCGCGCCGCGCGCTGCCGCACCGCGTCACCTTCGGCGACCAGCATTGCGAGCACAGGAACTTCTCGCACGGCCACTACGGGATCGCGATAAAGAACCAACGTCGCCTCGAGTGCAGCCAGCGTAAGCTTGTCGACGCGCACGGCGCGAGCGAGCGGGTTTCGCCGGCACGCACTGATCGCGGCAGCAGTGCCGACGATGATCCCTGCTTGTGGACCGCCTAACAGCTTGTCTCCACTCATCAGAGTCAGCGTCGCGCCTGCTGCGACGGCTTCGCGAGCCGTGGGCTCCCCGCGCAAGCCATAGGCGTCCAGCGACACGAGCAAGCCGCTGCCGAAGTCGAAGAGCAGAGGAACGTTTCCTTCGCGCGCGATGGGTCCGAGATCGCCCAGCGTCGCTTCAGCCACAAAGCCGCGCACCTCGAAGTTGCTGCGATGCACCTTGACGATGGCGCCGACGTTGCTCGTTAGGGCGCGCCGATAGTCGTCGACATGCGTGCGATTCGTCGTCCCGACCTCAACGAGCGTCGCGCCGCTCTTCCCCATGATGTCGGGGACACGGAATGAGCCCCCGATTTCGATCAGCTCGC
>JBFMFA010000333.1:0-4586 GCA_040753195.1 Gemmatimonadota bacterium
GAATCCACGACGGTGGCGGACGCGGAGCGGTCTCCCGTAGGCGTGGGTGAGTTGCCCACGCGCAGCGAGTCCATCGAGCTGAAAACGCTGGCCGTCAAAGACCCGGTCGATCGCGCGCCGACGCCAGTGCCGTCGCTGAATGGCGAGTCGCTGCGCGAAGCCGTCCGGAAGCTGCATGCGGCGGGCTTCCGCGTTCAGATCGTAGATGGTGATGGCGGTGCCCGCGAGACATCGCCGCCGGCCGGCACCATGCTACCGCGCGGCTCGCTCGTTAGGATCCGCAATCGGTGAGCGTCCCCCTCAGCACAATTCGCGAGGCGCTGGATCGCGCAGGGCTCGTCCTCGCAGCCGATGACAATCTCCCGCGGGACATTTCGCTGGTAACGGACGACAGCCGGCGGGTCCAGCCCGGCTCGTTGTTTGTTGCCGTTCGTGGAGCGGCCGCCGACGGCCACGACTATTTGCAGGCGGTGGAGCAGGAGGGCGCCGTAGCCGCGATCGTCGAGACGGCGGGGCGCACGTCGCTCCCGACCGTGCGCGTGCGTGATGGCCGTCGCGCGGCAGCCGTTGCGGCCGCTGCGTATCATGCCTGGCCGGCGGAAAGCCTGCGCTTGATCGCGGTGACGGGGACGAGCGGCAAGTCGACGTCCGTGGCCATGCTGCGGCACGTCTTCGACGATCCGGCTGGCTCGAGCGCCTCCATCGGCACGTTAGGCGTGCTGCGTGGCTCGCTGGGGGAGCCCTTCGCCGTCATCGGTGGCCTGACCACTCCTGGCCCAATCGAGTTGCAGGGCGTTTTGCGATCGCTGCTGGACGGAGGCGTGCGCACGGTCGCGATGGAAGTTTCCTCGCACGCGCTCGACCAACAGCGCGTCGGTACCGTCGCGTTCGAAGCCGCCGTGTTCACAAATCTTTCGCATGAACATTTGGACTATCATGGGTCCATGTCGGCGTATCTCGCCGCCAAAGCACGTCTCACGGACATGCTGACGCCTAACGGCGCGGCGATCGTGAATGCAGACGAGCCGGCGTGGCGCGACTTGCCTAGCACCCCGCGTCGCATATCGTTCGGCATGCAGAGCGCCGACGTTTGTGCACGCCACCCGACGTATACGCCGGCGGGGAGTCGCTGGACGCTATCTACGCCGGACGGCAACGCTGACGTCGCCCTGCCGCTCATCGGCGACTTCAACGTGATGAACGCGCTTGGCGCAGCGGCAGCGGCGTGGGCCCTCGGCGTCCCCGTGCCCACAATCGCGGCGCGCCTGACGACGATACCGCAGGTACCTGGACGCCTCGAACGCGTCTGGGAGGAGCCCGTCGTCCTGCGAGACTACGCCCACAAACCGGACGCGTTGTCACGCGCGTTGGACGCGGTTCGGCCATTCGTCCCCCGCGGCCGGCGCATCATCACGGTCTTTGGTTGCGGCGGAGACCGTGACCGAGCCAAACGGCCGGTGATGGGGCGGATCGCCCAGGAGAAGAGCGATCTCGTCATCATAACGAGCGACAATCCGCGCACCGAAGATCCCGAGCGCATCCTCGACGAAATCGCCGCGGGAATGGGGACCAAGCCCTACGAGCGCATCGAGGACCGGCGCGCCGCGATCGCGCGTGCGCTCGACGCCGCGCAACCCGGTGACGTCGTCATGCTCGCCGGCAAAGGCCATGAGACATACCAGATTCGAGGGACGACGAAGTATCCGTTCGACGAGAGCGAAATCGTTAAAGAACTGGCGGGCGAGAGGCGTAAGGCGTGAGGCGTGAGGCGCGAGGGCAACCATGAGTTTCTGGACGCTCGATCGAATCACGGCGGCCTTGAACGGTGAGCTACTGGGGGCTCGCCCGTTAGGTAGTGCGCTGTTCAGCGGCATCGCAACCGACACTCGCACAATTCCGCCGCGAGCATGCTTCGTTGCCCTGCGCGGTGAGAACTTCGATGCGCACGACTTCTTGCGGGATGCGGTGAGCAAAGGTGCCGCCGCCGTGGTCGTGAGCGATCCCAAACGTGCTGCCGATTTGGGCGTTCCTATCTTCGTGGTGAAAGACACGCTGAAAGCGCTGTGGGCCCTCGCGCGTTATCGGCGGCGCGCGTGGGGGAGTGGTGGAAAACCCATCATCGCGGTCGCCGGATCGAACGGCAAAACGACGACGAAAGAGTTGGTGCGCGGCGCGCTGGCAACCGTTTTTGAAGTCACGGCAACAACGGGGAACCTCAACAATCACGTCGGCGTCCCGTTGACACTCCTCTCGCTCGAAGATTCCGCGGACATTGCGATCGTCGAGGTGGGGACCAACCATCCGGGTGAAGTGGCGGCGTTAGGTGCGCTGGTAGAACCGACCGTGGCGATCGTGACATCGATCGGCGAGGAGCACCTCGAAGGACTCGGTGACCTTGCCGGCGTGCTGCGTGAGGAAGTCGCCATCTGTCAGGGCGCCGCGGTCGCGATCACCCCAGCGTCGCAGCCTGAGATCGCTGAGGCAGCTCGACCGCTCGCAACCCGTGTGCTCTCGGCCGGCCTCGACCGGGGCGATGTACGTCCGAGCGCGTTCGACATGGGGACGGACGGCTTCGGCAGCCTAACGTTCGACGGCGCAACCGCCAGGCTGGCCATCCCCGGCGAACACATGCTGCGCAACGCGATGCTCGCCGTCGCGACGGCTCAGGTCTGCGGCATTCCGCTCGCGCAGGCGCTTCCGGGCATCGCGTCCGTTTCTCCGCTGCCGATGCGCGGGGTCTGGCGCACGCTAGGCAGCGCGACGCTCATCAACGATGCGTACAACGCGAATCCCGCATCGATGCGCGAGGCGATCACGCTCCTCGACTCCCTGAAAACCGAACGACAGCGGGTGCTCGTCCTGGGATCGATGTTCGAGTTAGGCGCGAAGAGTGATGCGTACCATCGCGAGATTGCCGAACGCGCGCTGAATTCAAGCGCCGGGGTCGTGGCAGGCGTTGGGGAGTTCGCCCGCGCCTTCCAGGCCCTTGGCAGTGGCAATGGCCGCGTGGTTGTCGCGGACAGTCCGGACGCGCTCTGGCCACAGCTCCAGGCACGACTGCAGCCGGACGCAGTTCTCCTTCTGAAGGCATCGCGCGGAATGCGGCTGGAGCGGCTCGTCCCGATGATCGAGGCGTGGGCCGTGGGCGCCGCGACTCAACCGGCCTAACGCCAACTCCTCGTGCTTCACTTTCTCCTCACGCCGTTCATCGACGACTTCCCGCCGTTTCGGCTGATCAACTACATCTCGCTGCGCGCGGGTGCCGCGGCGGTTACGGCGCTGCTCGTGGCGTTTATCGTGGGGCCGGCGATCATCAGACGACTGCGCGCCATGTCCATGCACCAAGTGGTGCGTGAAGGGACGCCCGAAACGCACAAAGTGAAGGGCGCGACGCCGACGATGGGCGGATTGATCATCCTCGCGGCGATTCTGGTGGCCGTGCTCCTGTGGGGCCGCCTAACAAACGCGTACGTGTTGCTCGCGCTGCTGGTCACGTTATGGATGGGCGGCATTGGGTTTCTGGACGACTACCTGAAGCTCAAACAGAAGCGGGAAGGGAAGAAGAACGAAGGGCTGGTCGAGCGCTACAAACTTGCCGGGCAAATCTCGATCGGTGTGATTTTCGGGCTGATTCTGTGGTTAGCGCCACCGTCACAGCTGCCGGGGGCGTCGACTACACTTCCGTTCTTCAAGTACATGCTCGTCGTACCCGCCGCCACCTGGCTCTCGTTCACGTATGTCCCCTGGGTGGCACTCATTCTCACCGGGACGAGCAACGCCGTGAACCTAACCGACGGCCTTGACGGACTTGCCGCCGGTCTATGCGCGATCGCGTTATCCGTGTTCGTGCTCTTTGCGTACGTCATGGGCCGCATCGATACGAGTGCCTACCTGCAGCTGTATTACCTCCGTGGCGCTGGGGAACTGGCCGTCTTCTGCACAGCGGTGGTGAGTGCGTGTATCGGGTTTTTGTGGTTCAATGCGCATCCGGCCCAAGTGATCATGGGTGACACGGGGTCGCTCGCGTTAGGTGGAGCGATTGGTGCGGTCGCCATCCTGCTCAAACAGGAGCTGATTCTGCCCATGGTAGGCGGCGTCTTCGTGCTCGAGACGGTGTCGGTGATCGTGCAGCGTTCCGTGTTCAAGTTCCGCAAACGGAAGTATGGCCTCGAATACGCGCAACAGAACCGCATCTTCAAACGAGCGCCGCTGCACCATCACTTCGAGCTATCAGGTTGGACTGAAACGCAGGTGGTGTTCCGGTTCTGGATTCTCGGAGTCCTCTGCGCGTTTCTCGCGCTGACGACGCTCAAACTCCGCTGAGTTGTGGGGGAAGTCGCTGTCATCGGACTGGCGCGCAGCGGTGTTGCGGCGTCGCGGCTGCTCCTCGCTCAGGGACACCAGGTCTATGCGTCCGACGCGAAGCGCTCCCTTGAAACCGAAGCGGCTGCCGCCGAGCTGCGCGCGTTAGGCGTCGCTGCCGACGCGGGGCAACACGATGTGGCGCGAATCGCGCGCGCCGCGTTTGTCGTCGCCAGCCCCGGCGTGCCGCCGACGGCACCTCCGCTTGCGGCCGCGCTGAGAGC
>JBFMFA010000334.1:0-4585 GCA_040753195.1 Gemmatimonadota bacterium
CCGCTTCACGCGAGCCGTCGCCGATGTGGTCGACGAAGTGCTCAACGACGTTGGGCCCACCGAAAACGCCGTGGTACAGGCCGCGCCGGATCTCATCGCGCAGCTGCTCGACCCGATGGCACCTGGTGGCGTCGCGTTCGAAACGGCGTTGTACGCCAACGTCGGGCCGATCAAGCGCATCAACCTGTGCATTCCGAAGGGGAAGTGCCGCGTCGAGACGGCGTGTCAGGGGTCGCACGCGATTCAGGCGATCGGCGACATCTTCATTGGTGCACCGACGTTAGGAGCGGTGCTTGGCCAGCCGAAAGGGTTTGGTCCCCGCGTGGGCTTCAACAACGTGGTGTCACAAGACGGCCGCGTGACCGCGCGCAATACCAGCGGCCCGATTACGGAATGCGCTGCGTGGCACTCGCGGCTGGACTTCTATGCGTGTTTCCTGGACAAGCCGCAAGTAAAAACGTACACGATCCGTCATCGCGTGTTAGGCACGACCACGTGGCAGTTCTACAGCGAAGTGCTGAAACATCCGCAAGTGGCCAAGGTGGGGTTGCCCGGTTACGACGGCGAAATCATCGGACCGGCCACGACGTCGTTGAATGTCGACGGCGGCGGCGCGGTCAATGTGCCGGCGTACACCAACATCGAAAGCGACGTGAGTTATGTCTTCACGCATCGCTCGCGCAAGGCGCAGCTAACCAGCGCACTCTATGCGAACGCAGGTCCTGCCGCGGTGCAGTTCTGGATCGAAGGGTACGATGCGGCGGGAAATCAGGTGGCTGGAGCGGAAGACTCCATCACCTTGTTCATCGACAACACGCAGCCGGCGCTGGACATCGACGAGAACATCACGTTAGGTGGATCCACGGCGGGGAACTGCGCGCTCTTCACGATCCCGAGCGGCGAGACGCACACGCCCCTGACGGTACGCTTCCTGGCAGACCAGGCTCAGGGTTTCATGTCGTCGTACACGTTAGGTATGCAGAAGGGTGCAACCGGCGGGTTCGGCGTCGTGGAGCAGAGTCCCGCGCCACCACCGTACCGGGCACGGTCGTACGTGCACGGCGATGATTTCTCGTGCACGAACTTCCGAGGGACGTTCGATGATCCGACGCACGAATTGGCCACTGGCTACGTCTCGGTCACGCTCATTCCGACCGATTCGCAGGGGTGGCTCACGCCGACGCAGACGTTCTGCGCCTTCTCGGTGACACTCAGTTCGACGACGCGGCGCACGACCGGGTACAGCGGTTACGACTCGTCCTACGCCACGCCGGTGCTGATCGGCATTCAGAAGTAACGTGACACTCACATTGTTCGTACTCGGCGGGCTCGCGGTATGGCGGGTATCGCATCTGGTGGTGCGGGAGGATGGGCCGTGGCGCGTGTTCGCAGCGCTGCGACGCCGCGCCGAGTCGACAATGTGGGAGGAATTGTTAGGCTGCATCTACTGCATGTCCCTTTGGGTGGCGGCACCCGCTGCATTCGCGTTAGGCGAAGGGTGGTTGGAGCGGGTGGTGGCGTGGCCGGCGTTGTCGGGTGCCGCGCTCATCGTGGATCGCATTGTACACCGTGAAACCGTCGTACCAGCGACGGTCGAATTTCTGGAGGACGTCGACGATGGGATGCTGCGGTCAGGGACGGGTGGATCGCCCGTCAAGCACCTGGACGGCGTCGCCGCGCCGCGAAACGGCGCTCCCGACGACTCGCCAGGCGCTCAGTGGTTTGATCCTGGTGGAATACGAGGGTAGCCGCGCGATTCGTGTGACGGGTCCGTCGACCGGGCGGCGCTATACCTTTCCGGCTCGCGGATCCCAGTCATGGATCGACGAGCGGGACGCGGCGGGCGTCCTCGCCGTCGCGCGCATGCGTGCTGTGCGCTAGTTCTCGTTAGGCTATTTCGGCGGCTTTTCCGGCGCGATCTGCCGACGAACGCGCTCGCCGGTCCAGATGAGGATCACGCCGCAGCGAGAGCCGGACTGATATTGGGCTGGCACTTCGAGCGTGCGCGGATACACCTCGAGCGCGACGACACGCTCGGGGAAGACGATCGCGTTCAGACTCTCGTCGCGGCGCGGCTGCCTCGACCCGTCGATCCAGAATGTCGGATCGCAGTACGGGTCGTTCTCGTTGCTCGCCCCGAGCATGCGCACCTGGTCTCCCCTGCGCGGATCCGGATCGATCTGCACCGAAGGGATCCCGCGCATGAGATCAGAAAAGCTCGCGGCTCGCCGCGCTTCGATCTCTTCCGAATTGAGAAAGTACCCGCCGATACGGCTGCGTCGGCGGCCTTCGAACTCGGCGAGGCGCCCACCGACGTAGGCGCGCGTCGCCAGCACGCGAACCGTGTCGAGGAACATCTGCTTCTCCGTGAGGACGAATTGCGCTGTCGTCGGCGCCCCTTCGCGCACCTCGACGCCTTCGCGCAGCGGAACGAAGCCTAACGCGCGTACGTCCACCATGTGCGAGCCTGTCGGCAGTGAATCGAGCGTGAAAGTTCCCGACTCGGTCGTCACGGCTTCGCGCGCTGTGCCCCACAGAGAGATGCGGGCCCCTTGAATCGGTCGGCCATCGTACCGACGGATGGCACCCGATACGTGGCCATTCCCACGCAGCACCTGTACGCTGAGGCGTTGCGTGCGCCCGGCCGGAAGCTGCGTGCTGCCGTCGATCGGCGCCGTCGTCCGATACATGCGACCGACGTGGAAGTCGCGCTTCAACAACCCGTCCCCCTTGACCTCCATCTCCACGTAGCCGCTGGTATCGGCACCGCTTGCGGCGCGAGCCACGACCGTCACGCCGGTGGGAATTCCACAGACGACGAAGTAGCCATTGCCGTGTGTGTGCGCCATGCGGCCCATGGTGTCACGTTGCACGTAGCGCCGGGACACGACGTAGTCGTCGAAGCGCACCCACACGGTACTCTCGCCTAACGGCGCGCCGTCTGCTGCCGAGCGGACAAAGCCGATCAGCGTTCCGACGGCCGGCATGTCTTTCGTTGCCGGGCACAATAGGTGCGAGATCGTTCGCGGCGACGGCGTCGCGAGCGCCACCCGAATTTCGTCGTCGGTGACATTGATGGCGCGTGGCTGCGCTTCGAGCCCCAACGAATCGAGAGAGGGATGCGAGAAGGAGATGAGGTGTCGGCCCGGCGTAAGCTGCTCGAAACGAAACGTCCCCTGGGCGTCGCTTGTGGTGATCGAAGGCTCTTGCCCCGGGAGCAGCACGTGAACCGTGGCTGCGGCGAGTGGGCGCATGGCCACAGAGTCGTAGACGGACCCGATCAACCCGCCGGTTGGAACCGCCGCCTTCTCGTTAGGTACGGTTGCCGCGACGAACACGGCGACTACGGCGCACGAGCGAAGCACGTTACTCGAGGATTCCATCCTGTCTCTCCTGCGACGTTAGACGGCCCACACGCACTCTAGGTTGCACCAGCGCCTGCCGGCGGATGCCTGTTTACTACATTCAGCCTATCTCTGGTCGCCGAGCAAGTAACCGGACGGGATTCAGACAGTTCAGGCCACTTTCACGAGGCTGACGGACTGGGGCCGGCGAGTTACGTTCATCTCAACTCCCCTTGCGATGTGGCGTATAACGAGCCGCCCAATCATGCTGCGATTCACAGCGATCCTTTCTCTCGTTTTACCGACCACTGCGGCTGCGGCCCAGCGCCGCGGGCCGCCACCCGTGCGCACCCCAACGCGTCCGCCGGCCGTGGCTCCCGCCGCGAAACCCGATACCACCAAGGCTCCACCGCAGTTTCCCAACAGCTACTACTGGGTGTATGTGGGTGCTGAATCGCAGGACGTGATCCAGCGTTTGCGCCTCGGTCCTGACGGTTTCGTGGTGGAGAAGACGATCCCGGTTGGATTCCACCCGACCGAGATGGAAGGGCCGCACGGCCTCCAGATCTCGCGCGACGGCAAGTACCTGCACATGACGACGGGCCACGGCATGCCCGACGGCATGTATTGGAAGATCGAGCTGGGGCCGGACACGCTCGTTGGCGCGCCGATCAATCTGGGGAACTTCCCGGCGTCGATCGACGTCACGCCGGATGGGCTGTACGCCTTTGCGGTGAACTTCAACTTGCACGGTGAGATGGTGCCGTCGTCGGTGTCGGTCGTGTATACCCCGACAAACACCGAGGTCGCGCGCACGACGACCTGCACGATGCCGCACGGAAGCCGCATCGACCCGACGGGGCAGTGGCAATACTCCACGTGCATGATGGATGACCAACTCGTCGAGATCGACACGCGCACGTATAAGGTCGCGCGCCGCTTTTCGCTCGCGAAGGGGAAGGAGGGACCGTTGCCTAACGTGGCCGTCGACGAACACGCGGGCCACGACATGAGCGGCGGCGTGATGAAGATGAATCCGTCATGTTCGCCGACGTGGGCGGTTCCGTCGTCGGACGGAGCGAAGATCTACGTGGCGTGCAACAAGGCCGATGAGGTGATCGAGATCGATCACAAGGGTTGGAACGTGTCGCGGCGCTTGAAGACCGGGCGTGCGCCGTACAACCTCGCGCCCACGCCGGACGGCAAGTATCTCGTCGCCTCGCTCAAGGCCGGCGCGGGCG
>JBFMFA010000335.1:0-4571 GCA_040753195.1 Gemmatimonadota bacterium
CGCACGTTCGGCCCGCCGCGGCAAAGCGACGACGTCGCGCGCTGCCACGGCCAAAAAGCCGGCGGCAAAGAAGGCGCCTCCGAAAAAGGCGACAGCCAAAAAGGCGACCCCCAAGAAGGCCGCTCCCACGAGCTCGAACGTCACGGTCATCCCGGCGCGTCGCGCGCCGTAGTGCCGCTCCGCCATATTGGGCGTAGAGTAGTGGTCGAGGAAACATCATGGCTGAGAACGGCGACGTCGCGCACAGCGTGCCGTCTGCTTCGGGCGAAGAGATAACGGTCGACTCGGTGAAGCTCGCGCTGCGGCGCGTGAAGGATCCGGAGATCAATCTCAATATTGTGGACATGGGGCTCATCTACGACATCGTCGTAGATGGGAGGGACGTGCGCATCGACATGAGCCTAACGAGCCCGGGATGCCCCTCGGGACCCGAGATCATGACTGACGCCGAGCGCGAGCTGAAGGCGTTGCCTGGCGTGGGAGACGTGTCGGTGAACCTCGTCTGGTCGCCGCCGTGGACGCCGGATCGGATAGAGCCGCGCGTTCGAGCGTACCTCGGATTCTAAAGCGCGAACGCAGATGACGCAGAAACTGCGCAGATGACGCGGATTCTGCTGCTACAACAATTTCGGTTCTTGCGCACGGTCACGCTTGTGGTATCTGCGGCGCTCCGCGTTGTCTGCGTTCCCGCTTTCGCTCAGAACTGATTCGTCGCTGCGTTCGCTGCGGCGGATAAGCCGATGACTACCGGGGCGGACTCCATCCCCACGCGATCGATCACCGTTACGACGGCCGCCTGAGCGTCATCCAGCACGATGCTACGTCGCGTCGACGGCAGGACCGTGGACTGCCAGCCCACGTCATCGCGCCAACGCACCGTCCACAGGCGCACTACCGTCTTGTCGGCCGGCGTCAAGCGCAGCTCCCACCCTTTGCTTCCGCGTTTCGCGCTCACCCGCGGCGTGGGCGGCGTGCTATCCGCGAGCCACGGAGATGGCGGAACGAGTGCATGTGCATCGTACACATCGCGCGTTAGGCTCTGCGTGAGCGATGGCGATGAGCCGAAGGCCTTCATGCTGAAGTGAATGTTGCCGGACGCACCCGGCTCCAGGCGTGTGACCTTGATCTGCGTCACGACCTCCGACGGGTCCCACAGGCTGCGCGCAGCAGGCGTCGCGCGGCTCGTGTAATTCCCGGGCCAGACGTGCCGTCCCATCCGATTCTCGCCAATCCACCAGCCTAACAAGTCGAGATACCGCTGCTCCGGAGCGTCCGTGCGCCAGTACAGCTGCGGTGTGAAGTAATCCCCCCACCCTTCATTCATCCACTTGCGCGCATCGGCGTAGAGACGTGCATACGCATCCAGGCCGCGCACACTCTCGGGGTTCCCGGGACGCCAGATTCCGAACGGCGAAATCCCGAACTTCACCCACGGCTTCTCGTCCTTGATCGCCGCGTATAGCTCACGCACCAGCGAGTCGACATTGGCACGCCGCCAATCCGCACGCGAAAGCGTCCCACCCCGCGCCTCATAGCGGCGATACGTCACATCATCCGGAAAATCACGCCCGCCCTCGGGATAGGGATAAAAATAGTCGTCGATATGCACGCCATCGATGTCGTAGCGCCTAACGACATCGAGCACGACCCGCCGCGTCTGCTGCCGCACCGCTGGATCGCCGGGATCCATCCACATGTATTGCCCGTACCGCCGCACGACCGACGGCCGCGCGCGAATGACATGCGATCTCGCAACCGGTGATTTGTCTGCCGGGTGCCGCGCGCGGTACGGATTGAACCACGCATGCAGCTCGAGACCGCGCGCGTGCGCTTCCTTGATGGCAAACGCGAGCGGATCGTACGCCGGATTTGGCGCACGCCCCTGCCGCCCCGTAAGGAACGTCGACCAGGGCTCCAGCTTCGATGCGTAGATCGCGTCGGCGGATGGACGCACTTGGAAAATCACCGCATTGAGTCGTAGCGCAGCCGCGTTGTCCAGGTGCTCACGCAGTTCGGCCTGTTGTTGCTCCGTGCTGAGGCCCGGCTTCGATGGCCAGTCGATGTTATCGACGGTCGCGATCCACACACCCCGGAACTCGCGCATGATCACCGGCAGACCGGCTGTATCCGGCGTTACCGGCTGCGCAGAAAGCGTGCGCGTTGCGGCCAGCAACAGGATGAGCCCGACATGCGTGCGTTTCACCGTTAGGCACCTCCGTTGGATCGACCGTCATTGCGCTTCATAGCCGCCACAAGGTCAGCGCCGAGTACGCCGATCTGCCAACGACGTAGGTCCGGAAGCTCGTACAGCTGCTCCACGGATTCCGCGCGACGGCGAGCGATCGCCTCGAGCCGCTCCCGCGCGCACAACACGCCCGGCTCGATATTCAGCTCACGAGCCCTGGCATCGCGCACCTCGCGCAGGCGACTCACGCGATCGTCAAAGTCGGGATCCCGCGCCCAACGCGCCGCCTTTGGAAACCGCGGCAAATCCGACTCGGCGACGTGCACTCCTCGCTTCACAGCTTCGAGTACCCCGGCAGCCCGCGTTTCGATCATTCCGCGCGGCATTCCCTTGATTGCCACCAGTTCCCCTTTGCTCGAAGGCGCGCGTCGCGCGATCTCGAGGAGCACGTCATTGCCGACGACCCGGAATGTGCTGCGATCGAGTTCGCGCGCGACGTCCTCGCGCCATGGAACAAGCTCGCGCAGAATCGCCAGCTCACGACGCGTCAGGTCGCGCGCTCCCTTGATCCGGAGGAATGCGGACGCGGGATCCTCTTCATCCCAGCGAGTCCCCTCCAGGCGCTCGAACTCTTCAGTCGCCCAGCTCCAACGACCCAGCTGCTCCAGCGCCGCACGCAGCTTTTCGCGCAACGGCAGCAGGTGCATCGTGTCCTGCGCGGCGTAGGCGAGCATCTCGTCGGAGAGCGGTCGCATGGACCAGTCGGCGCGCTGAAATCGCTTGTCCAACCGCACGGAGAAGTACTCTTGCAGCAACGCCGCCAGGCCAAACGCACGGATGCCTAACAGCTGAGCCGCGATGCGCGTGTCGAAGATGTTGGCGACTTCCCAGCCGTAATCCTGGTGCAGCAGCCGGAGGTCGTAGTCCGCGTCATGAAAGACCACCTCTACTTCACGCGATTCAACGATCCCGCGCAGAGCTTCGAGCGGACCGGCCCGCAACGGGTCGATGATCGCGTGGCGGTCCGCGGTCGAGAGTTGCAGCAGGTAGATCCGGTCGTGATACCGATGAAAGCTCGCCCCTTCCGTATCGATCGCGAGCTTGTTCGTCTTGTCGATGGAACCGACGAAGCGCTCTACGGCAGCAGCGCTGTCGAGATATGCCGGGGCCGGGGCCGAAGTTGTTTCTGTGCTGTTTGGGGCTCCCTTCACTGTGCTCTCAACGGGGTCCTAGCCCTTCGACCTGGCCATTTCGGGCGCCATCGTGACGCACGACGAGGCGCGAGGCCGGAGGGAAACCCAAATCTAGCAGGAGACGCGACCGCGTCGGCATGTTTTCCATATCGTCGTCGAACTCGTTGTGAGCAAACGCATAACGCATGATCGCCAACCTTGATCGAATCAGGCTCGGTTACGACGAAGCTGGTCGCGGATCGGGCCATCCCGTCCTGTTCCTACACGGTTTTCCGCACAATCGATCGCTGTGGACCCCCCAGCTTGCCGGTCTGGCTCCCCACGCGCGCTGCATTGCCTTGGATCTGCGCGGCTTTGGTGAAAGCAGCGTCGCAGCGCCGTATTCGATGGACCAGTACGCCGACGACGTGGCGGCCTTCATGGACCGGCTGCAAATCGAGCGAGCGGTAATCTGCGGCCTGTCGATGGGCGGATACGTCGCTTTCGCCCTGTGGCGGCGACACAAGCCGCGAGTCCAAGCACTTATCCTGGCCGACACCAAAGCGGCCGCGGACAGCGACGACGGGCGTGAAAAGCGGCGCGCGATGGCGCAGCTGGCTCGCGAGCGAGGCCCAGCGGCTGTGGCCGATGCGACGATTCCCGGGATGGTGGGAAAGCATACGCGCGAATCCGCGCCGCACGTCGTCAACTCGGTGTATCGCATGCTCGCCAGTGCCAACGTGGCTGGTCTGGTGGGCGCGCTCGACGCACTTCGCGAACGCCCGGATTCCACCGCGACTCTGTCGACAATTGACGTACTCACGCTGATTATCGTCGGCGAGGATGACGTGCTGACACCGGTGTCCGACGCCGAGGCGATGTGCCGCGCGATTTATGGCAGCCGTATGCAGGTGATCGCGCAGGCAGGTCACGTGAGCAACGTGGAGCGGCCCGCGGCATTCAATCACGTGGTCGCCGAGTTCCTGACGACGGTGAAGAACACGTAACTGCGAGCTGTGCGCTATGAGTGTTGAATCGACATCGCCGGTGAGTGCCGCACCTAACGCGTCGTGGCTGGATGAGCGCATCCGTGCCATGCGCGCATCGCCGACGCTGGCGATCAATGAGCTGAGCAATCGCTTGCAGCGCGAGGGTCGCACGATCTACAAGCTTGGCCTCGGTCAATCCCCCTTCCCCGTGCCGGCCTCGGTGGT
>JBFMFA010000336.1:0-4559 GCA_040753195.1 Gemmatimonadota bacterium
CCGCGTCGGCGTCGTGGCCCGCCTCAACCAGGTCGCGCGCCTGCCTAACGGGACGTTGCGCGTGCTGGTTGAAGGCATCGGGCGCGTGCGGATCACGCGCTACGCCACGCACAAACTCACGCTCCGCGGCACCATCTCCCCTTCCCCGCTGACGCGCGAGCTGCCGGACGCCGACGCCGCCGAGCTGGATGCGCTGATGCGCCGCGCGCTGGACCGATTCGAGGAGTACGTCGGGCTGCAGCGCCGCATTCCGCCGGAAGTCGTCACGATCGCCCAGGGCACCGGGATTCCGGAACGCGTGGCGAGCATCGTCGCGTCGCACCTGGGCGTGCGCACCGAAATCCGCCAGCGACTGCTTGAATCGCACTCGTTAGGCGACCTGTTCGAAGAGCTGACGAAACAGTTGGGCTCCGAGATCGATCTCCTGCGCCTCGAGCGCAAGATCGACGACGACGTGCGCGGTTCGCTCTTCCGCAATCAGCGCGAGTTCTACCTGCAGGAGCAGTTGCGCGCCATCCACCGTGAGCTTGGCAGCGAAGACGGCGACGACCTCGACGACCTGGCGGAGAGCATCGAGAAGAAGGGACTCCCGGAGCCGGTGCTCGAGCGGGCGCGGCGCGAGGTTCGCCGTTTGAAAAAGATGTCTCCCTTGGCACCCGAAGCCACGGTCGCGCGCAACTATCTCGACTGGCTGCTCGCACTCCCGTGGACCGAACGCACCGAAGACGTGCTCGATATTGCGCACGCTCGTGAAGTGCTCGAGGCCGATCACTATGGTCTCGAGGAAGTGAAAGATCGCATCCTCGACTTCATCGCCGTCATCCGGCAGGTGGGAAAGACCGAAGGCCCCATTCTCTGCCTCGTCGGACCGCCGGGGGTCGGCAAGACTTCGCTAGGACGTTCCATCGCGCGCGCCATCGGGCGCAAGTTCGTGCGGATGTCGTTAGGCGGCGTCCGCGACGAAGCCGAAATCCGGGGCCACCGCCGCACGTACATCGGCTCGCTCCCTGGACGCATCCTGCAGTCAATGCGCCGCGCGGGTGTGGTGAACCCGGTGCTTCTTCTCGACGAAGTCGACAAGCTCGGTGCCGACTACCGAGGAGACCCGTCTGCCGCGCTCCTCGAGGTGTTGGACCCTGAGCAGAACCGCGCCTTCAACGATCATTACCTCGAAGTCGACTACGATCTGTCGCACGTGCTCTTCGTGACGACGGCGAATTCGCTCCCGGCGATCCCGGATGCGCTGCGCGACCGCATGGAGATCATCCGCCTGAGCGGGTATCTGGACCTCGAGAAGTTCGCCATCGCCAAGCAGTTCCTGATACCCAAACAGCTGGAACGTCACGGCGCGGCGCGCGACAGCGTGGAGTTCGATCCGGATGTTGTGCCCGCGATCGTGCGCGGCTACACACGCGAGGCAGGCGTACGCGAGCTGGAACGCCGCATCGCGCGCATCGCGCGCAAGATCTCGCGCCGGCGCGCCGAACGTGGCGATGCGCCTTCGCGCTCACCGAACGAGGAACCGGTAACGGTGATCGATCGTGTGCGCGCCGAGGAGCTGGTGCAACTTTTGGGCGTCGCGCCCTACGACCCGGACGACACGTCGCTGGACGACAAGGTCGGCGTGGCCTCCGGCCTCGCATACACGAGCGTGGGCGGCGAAGTGCTCGAGGTCGAAGTGAGCATCGTGCCGGGACGTGGACGGCTGGTCCTCACAGGCACGTTAGGCGACGTGATGAAGGAGTCGGCCACGGCTGCCTTGTCGTACACGCGATCGCGAGCTGCGGCGTTAGGCATCCCGCTGGATTTCTACAAAACGCGCGACGTGCATGTGCACATCCCCACCGGGGCGACACCGAAAGACGGTCCCTCGGCCGGCGTGGCAATCGCCGTCGCGCTGGCGAGCGCGCTGAGCGGCGTGCCGATCCGCGGCGACGTCGCCATGACCGGCGAAGTGACGCTGCGCGGCCGCGTCCTCCCCATCGGCGGCCTCAAGGAAAAGTCCGTGGCCGCGCTGCGGAGCGGCATCCGGCATCTTATCATCCCGCGCCAGAACGAACGCGAGTTGAGCGAGTTCCCCGAGGACGTGCGCACAGGTCTGAGCTTCCATCCCGTGCGTACGATGGATGAGGTCCTCACGCTCGCACTCCGGCAACCGCCGGCCGAGCTTCCTGTGGCGCCACGCGCGACCAAAGCGCGCGGGCCGCGCGGTGCCTCCGTGACGCGAGGCGAGGTGGTGCAGCCGGCTCCAGACGCTCCCGCGCCCGGCCCAGCGGCCCCGTGAACCCGCCCGCGGGGTCGCGGGCGGGGACCGGGAACGCAGCGTTCACGAAACACCCTGATCCGCTGATCGTTCGCGAAATCGAATTCCTCGGCGGGATGGCGGGGACGGCTGACGGCTCGCCAGGCTGGCGCCCCGACACGAAGCTTCCGCAGGTCGCGTTCGCGGGGCGGTCCAACGTCGGCAAATCGTCGCTGCTCAACAGGCTCGTTAGGCGCAAGGCGATCGCTCGCGTGAGCCGCACGCCCGGGCGGACTCGCGAGATCAACTTCTTCGAAGTGAATGGAGAGTTCGTCCTGGCGGATCTGCCGGGGTACGGGTACGCGCGGGTCTCCAAAGCCGATCGCGCGGCCTGGCGTCCGTTGATCGAAGGATATTTGAGCAGCACACCCACGCTGCGCGGTCTCGTGCTTCTGCTCGACGTGCGGCGCGACCCGACATCTGACGATGAGCAGATGCTGGCGTTTCTCGCGGACCGCGGCTTGCCGGTGTTGATCGCGCTAACGAAGATCGACAAGCTGACAGCGCGTGCCGGTGAAGCACGCATCCAGATGATCGCCGACTCGTTAGGTCTCGATCCCGATCAGATCGTACCATTCAGCGCCGTGACAGGCGCCGGCCGCGACGAGCTGGCAGCGGCCGTCGTCGACTTGCTCAGGAGCTGAGATGCGGCGCCGTGTGCCGTGCTTGCTCGCGTTCGGGGTTCTGGCGTGCAGCGCGCCCAGTGGCGGCGTGGCGACTCCAGCGCCGGCGATGCCCGCCTCAGACAGCGCCGCGCGCGGTGCGGCTCAGATTCCAGCCGGCTTTGGCACCCTGAAGCAGGAAGACATCGCGCTGCGGCTGGACGTGCTGTCGCTGCAGGTGCGCGCGCTGCCGCTCGACGAATCGATCATCCGCACGCTGGCACCGGACTCGTATCGCGCGCTGCGCGACCTGCGCGACAGCCGACCTGACGAACTGAACGCTATCGCGCGTCGCACTGGGACGACGCGGTTCTCGTTATGGTACGTCTCCTTCTTCACCGCTGAACTTGGCGAAACGCGCTTCAGTCCGATGGACCTGGTGATCAGCAACGTCGGGCGCGATTTCCGGCCCCTTGGCGTCTTCCCCCTTACACCCGGGTTCGGCCAACACCGAGTGCGTCAGCGGGAAACTCACAGCGCGGTCTACGTATTCGAAGGACAGCTGGACTCCAATCAGCCGCTCGTCGTGACGTACGAAACGGCGCGCAACAGCGATTGGCCCGCCACGCTGCAACGCATCGAACGCGAACGCGCGCTGATCCGCTCACGCGCGCGCTCCTGAAAGGAGAACGACGACATGTGGCTTCCGCTGCGCACCTTGCCGTTACGGCCTAACGCCTCGCTGGCTGACGCCTGGCTGGGCCGCATTGAGGAGCAGCTGTCCAATCCACAGTGCGATCGCGCACGCCTGTGCCGCGACACGCTCGCCGAGCTGGCGTATCCGCAGTTCGCGGGGCATCTCGATGAAGCGGTGGCCGACGAGCGCCTCCCGTTAGGCACCCGCCTCGCGCTCAGCGCGCTCGACCCGCGCAATATCACGCTGGAACCGGAATTCTACGCCGACTGTGAAGACTCGCGCTTTCAGCCGGTCAAACCGCTCCTGTGGCTCTGGTACAGCTTCGATCGACTGCCAGTCGCCGGACAGAACGTGGAACTCGGCGTTCGGCTTCGTCGCATGCTGGCGCAGCACATTTTCAAGCGCTGTGGCAAGAACTTCAAAGCCTTTCAGCACGTGGAGTTCTCGTTCGGCTACAACATGGAGGTGGGCGACGACGTGGTCGTGCACCGCCATGTGCTGCTGGACGATCGCGGTGGGATCGTCATGGGGAATCGCGTGTCAGTGTCCGACTACGCCAACATCTACAGCCACACGCACAGTATCGTAGAACAGAAAGACGTCACCAATGCCGTGACCGTCCTCGAAGAGGGCGTGCGCATTACATACCACGCGACCGTTCTCGCCGGCGTGCGCGTGGGTGAGAACGCGATGGTGGGTGCGTGCGCGGTGGCAACAAAAGACGTGCGCCCGTACCACGTGAATGTGGGTATACCGGCGAAGAGCGTGCGCGTGAAGCCGAACGCTCCGATCGGATCCGAGATTCTATCGACGACGCGCGAGCGTCGCACGAGCGACGGGAGTTAACGCAGGCGCAGGACGCCTTCGAGGTCCCCGGCCGAGCCCGTCCCGAGGAGTTGCTGGATGTCACGCAAGGCGTCGCGCGCGCTGGGCCACGCGAGGCGTTCGGCGGCTTCGG
>JBFMFA010000337.1:0-4547 GCA_040753195.1 Gemmatimonadota bacterium
GCGGGCGAACTCCGCGCAGACGCTGGTCTGGGGCGCCCCCGCGAGCGGATATGTCTCGTTAGGCATGAGCGCCAGGACCGCCGTCGTCGGATGCAATCGCAGGAAGCGGCCCACGCCGCCAGTACCCAACCCCGAGCGCTGCAAAATCAGCGGCGTCTCCACGGCTCCAGCCGCGAGAATCACCGTCGTCGCGTCGATCAGCACTTCGGCCGCAGCGCGACCATCCGCTCCGTGTACGGTTGCGTAGACGCGCTTCTGCGGCGGACGACCAGACCCCGTATCGCGCGCCGTGCGCACGACGCGAGAAACCGCGGCGTCCGTTAAAACGCGCGCGCCCGCCGCGAGGGCCCGAGGGATGTACACCTGAGCCGTCGACTGCTTGGCACCGTAGCGGCACCCTAACGAGCATGTTCCCGCGCGGATGCAACCGCGCGCATTGATACGCGCCGCCTCGACGCGCCACCCCAACACGCGGGCACCGTCGATGAGCATCCGATTGGGCGGATTGTGCGCGTCGTCAGGAACAACGGTAGCATGCGTCTCGCGCTCGATGCGGTCGAACACGGGACGCATGGCAGCGGGACTCATGCCTTCGGTGCCATGCTCGCGGACCCACTCCTCGAGGACGTGATCAGGCGTGCGCAACATCAACATCCAGTTGACCGTAGTACCGCCGCCTAACGCTCCTCCCTGAAGCAGCGTAAAAGCCTGATCGTCCGTAGTGCGCAACGCGCGGTCGGCAAAAAGATCGGCGCCGATTTCGTGCTCGCGCTCCGTGAAGTCCGCAGACTCTACCCAACGTCCGCGCTCGACGAGAATCACATCCCGTCCCGCCTCCGCGAGCCGCGCCGCCGCGACGGCACCGCCGGCCCCACTTCCGATCACAACTACGTCGCACCGGAAATAGTGCGTGCCCCTCCATCCGGCAGAACGGTGCACACCCTCTGGTAGTTCACGTCGCGCCGGCGATCGCAGGGCCTCCGGAAGCGATCGCACCAGACTGCGAGCGATAGGCTCATCCTCGCGCGCGACACCTGGCGCCGGTCCCTCCCACTCGAACTCCGGCTGCCGCGTGTGCAGGGGTGGCCGCACACCTAACGCCGCCTGCGGCTCGATCGCCGCGTAGTACGTCGCCAGGACGAACCGACGCACACCGTGACTGATCGTGCGGGCCAGCGCCGCCCGCGAAACCAACCAGCGCTCGAAGACAGCGGCCCCCTCAGCTGGACCAAGCGCGGAAAGCCGGACGAAGCGGCGCGCGAACATGAGGTTCGCGACGGGGTTGTCCAACACGCGCACGGCGAGTGCGATCTGCCTCGCGATGTGCCTCGGTGCCGTCGCCAAGCGGTCGTCCAGCACTCGACGCAGGACATTCACGTCCGCGACTTCTCCGACGACGCTGAGCGCAATACGGTGCAGAATCTCCATCACACCCCATAGCAAGGTCTTTCCCACTAGCGCGCTCTGCCGCGCGCGACGAGAGTAGTGGCGTCGCGACTCCCTGCGCCAGCATCACTTACCCGAAATGCAGCCTCCCTCTTCCTCATCGCGCCGCGCGAAATCAGTAGAAAAGAGACCGCGCTTCGACAGCCTGGAAGATCCGGAGACGCTGCGCCTCTTCGTCGAGCGCCTGGACGCGGGCATTTACATCACCGACGCTGACGGACGTTTCCTGGACGCGAATCCCGCTTTCCTGAGCCTGTTCGGACTGAAATCCAAAGCGGAGCTGGCTGACGTTCGTGTCGCTGACTTTCTCGTCGAGCCCGAGCGCCGCGCCGAACTCCTGGCGTTGCTGGAAGAACGCGGCTCCGTGCGGTCGCATGAGACGGATTTCGTTAGGCGCGATGGCTCGCGCATCACGCTCAGCGATACCACATACCTCGTGCGCGACCCGATGACGGGCGCGTCGCTCTACCATGGCATCGTTGTCGATGTCACACACGCGAAGGAGCTCGAGGCGCAGCTTCGCTCGGAAGTCATCCGCGATCCGCTCACCGGCTGTTACAACAGGCGCTACCTCCTGGAACTGGCCGAGCGCACGCGCGAAGGCGCGCACGCCATCGGCTCCTGGGGCTGCATCTTCGCCGACATCGATCGTTTCAAGCACTTCAACGATCAGTACGGGCACCAGCGCGGCGACGAAATCCTGCAACGCATGGCGCGTTTTCTCATGCGTCACGTTCGAGCCGACGAACCCGTGATCCGGCTTGGCGGTGATGAGTTCCTCATCGTGCTGGTGGGGAGCGACGAGACACGGACAGAAGACGTCGCCCGTCGACTGCAGCACGCGGCGGCTCGCAGCGCAGCGGTGCCGTTTTCGTTAGGGTGGGCGGCGCGACGGCCAGCTGAATCGCTGGAGGAGACCCTCGCGCGGGCGAACCGAAACCTGATTGCGGTGCGCGTGCTGGCCCGCGGCGCGGGCCCGTTCAACCTTCCGGCCGAGATGGAGCGACGTCACACGCCAAGCTCGACGTCGGCGACCGAAGAGGACCCGAAGCCGGGCTCCTGACGCCCTTGGGTGTGCAAGTACATCCGGCTGGTGACGTCTCCTGAGCAGACCTCAGCCAGGATGACGTATGAACCGGTTTGTGAGTGGGAGGGCGATCGCGACGACCGCGGTCCCGTCAAACGCATGGATCCTTGGCGCGCTCGCGGGCGCGCTCCTGTTGTTACCGCAGATTGCGGGCGCGCAGGGCCGGGTATTTCCGCGCGACTGTATCCGTCCTATCCCGCCGCGGTGCGTACCTAACGAGACTTGCGCAGCGTCGGTTGTACCGTGCGGCAATCCGATCGAACGCGTTTCCAGCGATGTGCAGGCGCATCTGGAAGGCGGCGGACGCGTCGTCCGTTATGAGATCACAGAGAAGTTTGTGAATCGAGGTGGAGGACTCGGCGAAGCCGACTACATCTTCCCGATGCCGCAAGGCGCCGCGTTCGAGGATCTTCGCTTGGAGATCAACGGAGAATTGGTTTCCGGCGAAACTCTGGCGGCGGACAAAGCCAGGCGCATTTACGAGGATATCGTGCGGCGCCAGCGGGACCCGGCGCTGGTAGAGTGGATGGGATACGGCCTGTTGCGTGCGCGCATCTTCCCGCTCCCTCATGGCGAAGAGAAGAAGGTCGTGGTGCGCTTCCGGTCAGTAGTTAGGCGCGAAGGCTCTTCTCTGCGTGTGGACTATGCGCGTGGTAGCGATCCGTCCGGTGGCCGCACTCCTGTTGCCACTTCAGTCGTCGAACGCGACGACGATGACGAAAAGACCACGGGCTGGAGCCGCTTCACACTCACGATCCCACGTGGCGTCGACTACGGCGAACCGTATTCCCCGACGCACACCCTGCGCATGCGCGACCGCGGCAATCGCCGCGAAGTGCGCGCGTCGGGGAGCGCGGCCGCGATTACCATCCTGCTCCCGCTGCGTCGACCTAACGAGCCGTCATTGACCCTCGTGGCGCACGCGCCGGAACGCGAAGACGGGTACGCGCTCATCGCCATTTCGCCGCCGGCAGCAAACATGCGCGCGCTGCCGCGCGATCTCACCTTCGTCATGGACGTTTCCGGCTCCATGCGAGGGCAGAAGTTCGAACAGGCGAAGGCCGCGGCGCGACTCATCCTCCAGTCATTGGAACGCGCCGATCGGTTCCGCCTGATCGACTTCGCCACCGATGTGAATGCATTTCACGACGAGTTTGTCCACGCGACGCCTGAAAACGTCCGCGCGGCGCGTCGCTACATCGACAACCTGCGGGCGGAGGGATCCACGAACATCTCCGGCGCGCTGGAGGAAGCGCTCGACACCGACGGTCCGGCGACTCGAGGAGAGCGCATGCCGCTGGTGGTGTTCGTGACGGATGGCGAACCCACGGTCGGCGAGCGCAATCCGGAGGCCATCGCCGCAATGGCCGCGAAACTTCGCCACGAAGCACGTGTGTTCACGGTCGGTGTTGGGGCCGAGATTCACGCCGGTCTCGTTGAGCAGCTGGCGCTCGAGGGGCGAGGGACCGCGCATTTTGTTGCCGCCAATGAGTCGGTGGAGCGAGCCGTGGGTCTGCTCGCTCAGCGCCTGACGAGTCCCGTACTCACGAACGTGCGCGTGCGCGCCGATGGTGTGCGCCTAACGAACCTGCACCCCGTGCTGCCTGTTGACCTCTTCGCGGGACAGGACCTTGTGCTGCTGGCGCGCTACGACGGCAGCGGTGAGGCGCGCATCGTCGTCGAAAGCGACTCGCCGGATGGCCGTATCAGCTGGAGACGCGAGGTGCGTTTCCCGGCGCGGGAGCGTGACAACGCCTTTGTCGGTCGTCTCTGGGCTGCGCAACGGATCGGCTGGCTCGCCGCTGAAAAACGCAAACGTGGTGCATCGAGCGAGATCGACGCCGAGATCAAGTCGTTAGGCGAGAAGTTCGGCATTCCTACGGAGTTCTCGTCGTACCTCGTGCTGGAGCCCGGGATGACGGTCGCCACGGCCGGTCGGCGCGATGCCGCAGCTGGTGGCCCTGTCCCGCCGTCGCCACGGACGAATGAAGTGCGTACCCGCGCGGCGGACGTG
>JBFMFA010000338.1:0-4541 GCA_040753195.1 Gemmatimonadota bacterium
GGGTTCGCCGCCGCATTTGCGGTCTTAGGCGACACCAGCCGTGCGCGACAGCTCCTGGACGAGCACAAGAGCCTGGTCCGCGAGAGAGACTATCCGGTTGCAGCGGCGCATCTCTTTGAGCAGCGCATCTTCGCTCTCGTCGCCAACCGCGCGGGGCGGCCGGAGCAGGCGCTCGGCCATCTGACCGAAGGCTGCCGTTATGTGCCGGCGTTCGCGGTCTGCGATTCGCGCGCCTTTCTCGAAGCCGCGGAGGCGTACGATCGCCTCGGCCGCAGCGATTCCGCGATTGCCGCCTACGAACGGTTCGTTAGGCTAAAAGCGTTGCGCCATATCGGGCCGCCGACCATGTTCGACGTGACGACACCGAAAATCGCGCCAGCGTGGCGACGGCTCGGTGAACTGTGGGAATCCAAAGGCGACCAGCGGCGCGCCATCGAGGCGTACGAGCGGTTCCTCGAGTTGTGGCGCAACGCCGACGCAGAGCTCCAGCCCATCGTCCGCGAAGTTCAAGAGCGAACGAACCGGTTACGGCGCGCGACCGGTTGACGGCGTCCTCGGAACGCGACGATGCCGAGAAAGGGGGCCTGTTGCACAACGGCCAGGGCCAGCAGCGACCGACTTCCCAGATGGCCGAACCACGCGAACGCTGCGCTCCACGAGGAACTGATGACGGACCAGTGGCGAGCGACCGGCGGCCTCGACCCAGCGCAACTTAAGCGCGTTAGGTGCGGAGATACGAACCGTCCAGAGGGTCAAACCGAGCGGCTCGATCGGAACCCGCCCCGGCGGCGAAGCGCACACTCACACCGCGTTGACCTAACGACGGAGGCGGAACAGCGCGACGTACGGCTCACCATCGGATGAGTCGTAGCCGCCGAGGATGTAGTCGCGACCGATCTCGAACACCTTGACGCCGCCGCGCAGTCGCACCTCACCGCGTGCTGTGCCAGTCGCGTCGTAGGCGCGCAGATGGGTCTCTGTGTCGCCCGTGACCGTCAGCGTGACCCACAGCAGCCCCTCGCTGTCGCTGTGCAGCGCGCTATACGCAGGGAGATGATCCGGCATCGGAACACCCTGGAGCATGGTGGTCAAACGGTCTCGCATGGCGGCGGGCGCCATCTTCGCCAGCTCTTCGATCGCGGCGGCGTAGCGCTCCTGATTGGCCCGCCGCAGCGGCACGCCGAGCGACAGCGGCGTTAGGCGCTCCCCGTTCGCCGAATACACGTCGACGAATCCGGAGTCGGCCGTGCCGATGAAGATGCGTTCTCCGGACGCGGCGAGGCTGGTTGTCTTGCCGAGCGGTCGCGGCCCTCCGCCGCGCGGGCCGCCAGTGAGCCCGGTGACGAAGAGCTCACCTTCCGGCACTTCAGTCAGGCGCCTAACGTATGTTCCCGCGGCGTTGCCGACATAGACGGGCGATCGTCCGCGGACGAACGGAAGCTCAGGAGTCGGGGGTGTGCCGGGGTTTCGCAGCGACGGCTGAAACGCAAAGGCGCCCGAGCCGGAGCACGCGACGACAAATGGTGGTGCGCCGTCGCTGGCCGCGGCCGGGACGGAATAGGTTCGTGCGAGGCCTCCGCTGCCGTCGAGGACCGTCATGCGCCGCAATGACATGTCCCACACGAAGACGGAATCGCGAGCACACTGGCCTAACCAGGTGATGAGTCCAAAGTCGCCCGGACCCTGTCCGCGCGTGCCCGTGGCCTTCACGAGCTTGCCGTCGGCGCCGAAATAGCGCACGGAGCTGAGGCGCTGATCCGCCACGGCGATCGCACCGTTCGTCAGGCGCGTCGCCCCGACAGGCAAGCCTAACGCCCCGGCGTCACCGTGTCGCGTGCCGCCCAGCTCCACCACCGGCGTTGCGTCCACGCTCCAGCGTATCTGCGCCTCGATCGACAGCGGCTGCGTCGAGAGAACGCCCATCGCTCCGAACAGCACGGACCGCTTCATCATCCACACTCCGCCGATTGTCGATGCGCCGAATCTACTCTCGCTGCAAAAGAAAGCGACCGCGGATTTCTCCGCGGCCGCTCTGCCGACGCGACGTACGCTACGGCTTTACCGGACTGTAGGAGAATCCAATGAGGAACGAATGCTCCGAAAGTTCACTCGTGACTTTGCTTCCGGGCATCGGTCCTGTCATTCCCTGGAATGGTCCGCTGATCTTGTTATTGAAGGCGCGATAGTAGCCAAGGTCCACACCAAAGCCGTTGCCGATGTCATACCCGAGGCCGAACGTGGCGTGATGTTGCACAATGGCCGGCGCCGGGAGGTTGAACATGGTTAGGCTCTCGGGAATGGGGTTCTCTGCGAAGTTGTAGCCGCCGCGCAGTTTGATCTGCTCGTTCAGGCGCATTTCTGCCCCACCCGCGAACGACCAGATGCTCTGCCAACCGAAACCCTTCACCGCGCCGGTTGCATCGAAGCCCTCCTTTTCGAACCCTCTCGTATTCCCATACGAGAAATACTTGGCGTCGCCGCCTAACGTGATCCAGTCCGTCGGTGCAAACGAAAGACCCGCGGCATACACCGCCGGCATGTCCATCGCGAACTCAATCGTGCGCGGCTGACCGAAGTTCGGCAGGTTGGGATTCTCATACACCGCGCCGAACTCGAACTTCTGAAACACCTGCGGACTCACGTAGGAAATCCCGAACGCAAGCTGCGGCGTGAGTGAATACTGCAGCCCGGCCTGGAAGCCGATTCCAAAGGAGCCGTCCGCATCGGTCGCACGCGAATAGAAGGCGCGATCGTCCTGAGTGAAGGGGACGCCGTCCGGTCCCGGATCCACGGAGGGCGACGCGATCGGCATCGGATCGACGGCGAGCGAGGCCCAGTCGACATTGGCAGCGAATCCGAGTCGCAGTTTGTCCGTCGCTTTGACCGCGATCGCGGGGATGATCTTCATCAACTGGAAGCTGCTGTACACGCCACCGAAGCCGAACGGCCGCGGCATCAGGATGGGGTTGCCGGGATCGGCGTGATAGTCGACGCCGAAGCCGCCAGCGCCGACGCCGGCAAGGCCAACGACAACGCGATCTCCCTTGAACGCCCGGCTCCACCCGAACGCCGGGATCGGTGTGAACTCGCTGCTGCTCGTCGTCGATCCGTTGAGCGGCCCCATCGCACTCGTTATGGTGCGGTCGGGGAGAAACATCTCGAAGCCGATTTCAACGCGTGTGCCGGGGAAATTCGCGAGGCCGGCCGGATTCACGTAAAAAGCCCCGAGGATGCTGTTGGATTGCGCCACGGCGACGCCACCCATCGCTGAGTTGATCGCGCCGACACCGTGCAGAAAGTGACCGTCTGTGGCGCGTGCCGGTTGTGCAGCCGCGACGAAAATCGCGGCGCCGGTTATCAGCCATGTACTGCGTATCAGGCCCATATACCCTCCCGCCTAACGGCGTTCATGTAAAAGAATGCTCGCGTGGGTCACGGCGTACTCGCGGTGAGACGCGCGATGTTGGTTGACAAATGCTGCAGCGTTGTTTCTTCGACGTGGAAGCGAGCTTCAAAGCGTTGACGTAGCGCCGCACGCGTTTCGCCGGGCTCCGGATCGACGAAGAGCGATCGGTATTCATCGGCCGCGGCCGGGAAAAAGGCGTCGAGCAGCAGGGCGCCACAGCGGACCGCCGCGCGGCTACTCGAGATGCTCGCGTCGCGCGCTGACGGAGCGTTAGGCGTCATGCGCTGAAGCGCCGGAAAACACAATTCGCGCACGGCCGCCAGGAGCGGTGCATCCGGTGACGACGACCCGCGCCACGCCGAGACCGCGACGACGGTCCCTGCTTCGCCGAGCGTGACGATGCGCCCTTCGGCACCGAGCGCTGGCGTGACGACGAAGACTCCGCGTGGTATGTCCAGCGCGCGGAACCACGCATCCAGTCGCGGCGCGTACACTTCGTCCCAGCGCGCCTGCAGGGCGCGGATGCGCCGTGCCTCGTCGGCCGACGTGGCCGCGGCATATGACGCGTAAAATCCGCGCCACTCGTCGTCGATTGCGTCGGCGAGCTCCAGGAGCACGCGGCGCTGACTCTCCCGCGTGAAGTGCGCTCGCAGTGCCGATTCGACGTCCGTGGGGGAATCGCCGCCGGTCGTCGGTGACGCCACGCGGCGCAACAGCGCGGTCAGCTCGAGCGGTTGCGTCCGCGTTAGGTAAAACGGAAGGAAGTGCAGCAACTCGAATTCGCGATCACCGAGCAACGCGCGCCGTAGGACCACCGAACGGCGATCCAGCAGCGTGGTCCCCCTGCGTCGGCGCTTCGCCAGCACGATTGTGTCGGCATAGGTGTCGTCGTAAAAGGGAAGCGCGCCGGGACCGCTGATCCGCAGCACCGCGAGCGAATGAAACCAGAGGTCACTCGCTGCGTCCCGCGTCACAATCCAGCGGACGGGCGTCACGGTACTCGGCGCCGCGCCCGGCTGGCCGCCGGCGACAGCCGACGTGACGAGCAACGCGAGTGCCACACGGACATACCTAACGAGCGTCATTGGATCGCTCGCTGTTGGAGACGGGCGTCGCTTTGCAGCTGGTCGCACAT
>JBFMFA010000339.1:0-4539 GCA_040753195.1 Gemmatimonadota bacterium
CCCCGAGTCGGGCGATACCGCGATCACGTGCCTGACAACTGAATTGCCGGCCGAAAAGCGCAACACGAACCGGCCGACGCCTGCGATGCGCAGATCGGAGAACGTCGCCGAGCCGGCGGACGCGCGGGCGGTGACGCTGCCTTGCAGGCTTCCGAGTCCGCTGTCGATCGCCGCGGTGATCGCCCCCGAAAAATTCCGCGGTTCGACCCTAACGACTAAGCCCGGGGCGATGCTGCTCGTCGCGCGAGCCGCCGTTGGCCCATTGACAATTGCAAGCGAGGCGGGCTCCGATGGCCCACTTGGTCCGTCGCTCTTGCAGCCGCTCGCCAGTGCGAGCGTGAGAAGAAGAGAACGACGCAGAATCGTCACGCTATACCAACTATCACAAGCGCGGCAATGTCACGCCGCGCTGGCCTTGGTATTTCCCTTTCTTGTCACGGTAGGAGACCAGAGGTGGCTCGCCTCGGAAGAAGAGGACCTGGGCGATGCCTTCATTGGCGTAGATCTTCGCCGGCAGGGGTGTGGTGTTCGAGATCTCCAGCGTTACGTGACCTTCCCACTCGGGTTCGAAGGGGGTCACGTTCGTGATGATTCCACAGCGCGCGTAGGTCGACTTGCCGACCGTGATCGTCACGACGTCGCGTGGAATCCGGAAGTATTCAATTGACCGGGCCAGCGCGAAGGAGTTCGGTGGGACAATGCAGACGTCACCATTGAATTCGACGAATGACTTCGGGTCGAAGGCCTTCGGGTCGACGATTGAATTCAGGACGTTCGTGAAGATTCTGAACTCGGGCGCGACGCGCATGTCATAGCCGTACGACGAAACACCGTAAGAAATCACTCCATCGCGCACCTGGCTGGATTCGAAGGGCTCGATCATGCCGTGCTTCGTCGCCATCTCGGTGATCCAGCGGTCGTTTTGAATACTCACGGGTCAGAGGTCAAGGGTCATGGGTCGCGGGCCACGGTTTGCGCGCTCAATGATAGTCGGACGTGTGTACTGTCCCAAGCTCGCTGTGACCTTCGACCTTTGACCTCTAGTTCGGGCACACCACCGCTGGATTAAATGGCTTGAACACCCCGCTCGGATTCGCGCGGTGCAGCCACACGTGCAGGCTCCAGTGCGGAACGGGGACGGGCGTGCCGCCGACGTCGAACGGATAGCCGCGGAACTTCGGTGCCGGCTGGCCGACGTCGATCACGATGTATTCGACGGCCGCGAGCTTCGGGCTCCCTTGTTGATCCGGCGAATACAGCAGGAAACCTCGGGACGCGCGGGTTGGAAGACCGGATCGACCAGCGCGTTGTTGACCCCAGTGATATCCCATGCCGCCTAACGTGGGGTGTGCGACGCAGTGCGTGTCTTCGACGTAACAGGCGTTGCGCGCTTGTTCCATCGAATGGAAGCGAGCCGTCGCGGCTTTCACTTCGTTGAGGGCCTGGGCCTGGGGGGCCTGGGGTCGGGCCTGGGGTCGGATCTTGAAATACTGGCTCTAAACGTTGCACCCCACCTCTTTCGGATGCGAGTCAGGGTCGACGAGAAAGCGGACGAGGATATTGGTGGCGAGAGCAATCACCGTTTCGTTGACTGATCAGTAAGGATCGCTTTGGCCTTAGACCTTTGACCTCGTCCGTTATTGACCTTTCGGTTTTTCTTCGGTATATCGCTTGCTCTCGATTTTACCGGGGAATCGTAACTGACGTATGGCCGCCGCGACCGCTCTCGCTGAACTGCGCCAACTCCTTGCAGACAAGGAAGTTACGGTCGTTGCTCCAGGCAAAGGTCGGGCGGAGAGCGGGGGAGCTGCCGAGCGTATTTCGACGGGCTCGAGCACGCTGGATCGGGCGTTGGCGACTGGAGGCATTCCGCGCGGGCGACTCACGGAGCTGCATGGGCCGTTGGGTGGTGGGAGTACGACGCTCGCTCGCGCGGTTGCCTCGCAAGCGCTCAAAGCCAAGCGCTGGGTGGCATATATAGATGCGGAGCGGACGCTGGCGGCGCGCGACTGGGCCGCGTTAGGCAAAAGTGGGCGTTTCTGGGTGATTCGTCCGCCGAGTGTGGAGACGGCGGCGTGGTGCGCGGATGTGTTGTTGCGCAGCGGAGCGTTCGCGCTCGTGATCCTCGACAGTGCACCTCCCCTAACGCGAGCGATCGCCATTCGATTGGAACGCTTAGCGCGCGACCGCAACGCGGCGTTGGTAGTTCTGAACGAAGGAGATGAATCTCGTCCGGTGTTAGGCGCGACGGCGCGTATCCGCTGCGAACGTCTTGTTACCCGCACGCCTCGCGCCTCACGCCTTGCGCCTGTCCTTTCTCTCGTTAGGTCGCCTGCCGCTCCGTCATCCAAGTTTCGAATAACAGTTGAAAAAGGCGGCGCCGGTGGCTCGCCTCACGTCGTGGAGATCGCATATGCAACCCCGCTGGCGCGTCGCTTGTGTGCGCATCCCGAGGTTCCCGATCGGCGCGGTGTGGCGAAGAGAAACCGACGAGGGGAAATCGTCGACCCAGCTATCGTTCGCACTGGAGCCCACGGTACCTCCTCAGCAGTCGCCGCGCGCAACGCCACGCTCCCATACAAACGGCGCTGCGCCGAAACCCCACGCGACTGGCTCGACGACACCCCCGGCCGAAGTCTTCTGGGACGAGAAGCCGATCGTGCTGGTGGAGTCACAAAAAGTACGCGCCGCAACAGCCGCCGCCGGACGCTCCCGGATCCGCGTGGGCATGACGGTTACGGAGGCCAAAGCGCGATGCGCCGCAGTCGTCGCCCGGCCGTGGGATGAAACGGTGATCGCACGCGAGATCACGCGCGCTACAGCGGCGTTTGTCGCAGCAAGTCCGCAGGTCACGCCGGTCGCTGGGGCGCCGGGGCTCTGGTGGATCGGCGTGGCTGGCATGGGCTCGTTAGGCGATGAGACGCAGCTCGCGCGTTCTCTCTGGCACATTGCGAAGCAGTGGCACCCGCAGTCGCGCGTAGCGATCGCGGGGTCCTGCGTGGCGGCACGTGCGGCGACGTGGCAAGCCGGCGCTGCGCGCTGGATGATCACACCAGCCGATGACGAATCGGAGTACCTCGCCCAAGTCCCACTCGGTCTGATTCCCATGGACTCGGACATGCGCGAGGCGCTTTACGCGTTAGGCTTGCGCACGGCGGGGGCTTTAGCTGCCCTCGAGGCCGACGACGTCGAGCGGCGCTGGGGAGACAGTGGTCTCTCGGCGTGGCGTCTGGCGCGCGGCGATGATCCGCGACGTCCCGTGCTCGCGCAGATCGATGCGCAACGCTCCGTGATGACGGAGCTGACGCCGAGCATAACGAGCACGGAGCCGCTGGTCTTTTTGTTGCGATCTGGGCTCGAGCGACTTGTACGCGAGAGTATCGGCGACGGTAGGTCTATTGCAACGGTTGCAATCACCCTTACGCTGGACGACGCCCAAGGGAAAGCCAGCATTACGCCGCGGCCGCATACCGTGACGCGCGAAGTGCGTCTCCCCAAGCCGCTGGCGCGAGTCGGCCCCTTGCTGGAACGCTGTCGCATGTTGTTGGAAAAGTGGACGTTGAATGCGCCGGTGAGCTGCCTAACGGTGTCGATCGCGGCGACGGCACCGCTGTCCGGCGATCAGGGGGATCTGCTGGACTCATCCTGGCGCGATCCGGCCGCCGCCGAAGCCGCGTTTGCGCGTCTGCGGTCTGAGCTTGGGCTGGGAGCGATCGTGCAGCCGGCGTTAGGCGACGCGCATAAGCCGGAAGATGCAGGGAAGTGGCATGAGGCGAGCCTCGAGGTCGAAGTGCCGATCGAGGTGACGCCGGAGATCCCTGTGACTGGCGTCGCGCATCGTCAACTGGAATCGGCGGAGCCGGCGCAGGTGGAGTGTGAGCAGGAGAAACCCAAGGCGCTCAGGTGGCGCAGTCGCGTCTGGCGCATCCATCACGCCGTGGGCCCCGAGCGATTAGCCGGAGATTGGTGGCGTGATCCCTATGCGCGCGACTACTGGCGCTGTGAGGAAGATGGCGGCGCAACGCTCGTCGTGTATCGCCGCGATGATGGAGAGTGGTTTGTACAAGGATGGAGTAACTAGTTGCGAGTTGCTAGTTGCTAGGCGTTAGGCTCCAAACTCACTACTGGTTGCTTTGACCTTTGACCTTTGACCTTTGACCTGGTTTGTACGCCGAACTCCACTGCCACTCCGCCTTTTCACTCCTCGATGGTGCCTCCGATCCAGAGGCATTAGCTACTCGTGCACAGGAGTTAGGCTATCCAGCGATTGCTTTAACTGATCGACATGATCTTGGCGGTGCTGTTCGATTCGCGTATGCAGCGAAAGAGCTTGGCATCGAAGGAATCATTGGGGCAGAGATTTCACTTCAGGTCGAAGGTTCGACCTTAGACCTGGTGTTACTCGCTCAAGATCGAGAGGGCTATGGAAGTATCTCGTCGCTTATCACGCGCGCTCGGATGGACAACTCGCGAGGAAGTCCCAGCGTTTCACTTGACACGCATGCTCGTCATTCGAACGGCATTTTTGCGCTCAGTGGA
>JBFMFA010000340.1:0-4533 GCA_040753195.1 Gemmatimonadota bacterium
GCGGCGCGCCGCGATCCGACGTTGACGGGGTGCACCTCGATTACATCCGATTTATCGACGTGATCCTGCCCCGCGGCTTGTGGTCACGCTACAACCTGGTGCAGACGCGTGAGATGCCACCATTCGACTTCTGCTACTGCGCCGTATGCCGCGCGAAGTTCCAGAAGCTGAGTGGTATCGATCCGATGGAGTTGGCGGACGCGCCGTCGAATGTCGCGTGGCGGGAATTTCGTTGGGCGTCGATCACCGAGGTGGTGACGCTCCTCGCGCAGACCGTGCGGGCGCGCGGGAAGGAGATCAGTGCCGCCGTCTTCGCGACGCCCACGCTCGCGCGGCAGTGCGTTAGGCAGGCATGGGATCTGTGGCCGCTGGACATCGTGTTTCCGATGCTCTATCACAACTTCTATCTGGAAGACGTCGAATGGATCGGTGACGCCGCCCGAGAAGGCGTCGAGGCGCTCGGTGGGCGAGTGCCGCTCGTGGCGGGATTGTTCGTGCCGAGACTCACGCCGGCGGAGCTTGGCCGCGCCGTTGCGCTGGCCCGCGACGCAGGAGCGAGCGGGACGGCTCTGTTCTCCATGCCGCGCCTGACGGACGCTCATTTGAAGGCGTTAGGCGCTGCGCTCCGGGCGTAGTTCCAGGGCGTGAGCACGGACAGCCGCACGGCACGTGGGGATCTAACGCGGAGCGCGCGATTGTGTTAACAACAAGGGTCCGTGTGCGTTTTCGACGTCCGCGTCCGCTCGCGCCTACAGCATAGGTACCGCCGCCATGACAAGCCCGGCCAGTCGCTACGATACTCGCCTGAATATTCACTATGGCCCGCTCGAGATCGTGAATGTCCCCGAGCTGGTCGAGGTCGTCAAACATCCGTGGTACAATCAGACGCTGTGCAAGGTCAACGACTCCGTCGTGCGACTCGGTGTCTTTCAGCCCGGTGAGTATCACTGGCACCACCACGACGACGAAGACGAATTCTTCTACGTCATCGAGGGTCGTTTTATCATCGACCTTGAAGAGCGCAGCGTGGAACTGCACCCGCAGCAGGGTTTTGTCGTGCCCCGTGGCGTTAGGCACCGGACGCGGGCGCCGGTGCGCACTGTCATCCTTATGGTGGAAGGGGCCGGAATCGTGCCCACAGGGGACTGATCGACGTCGGCCGTGACAGACGCTGGAAAAGCAATTGAAGTACCGGGCCACCGCGCATCGCGACCATGTCGAGCATGACATAACCGCCGGCTATCCCGCTCGGCGGATTGCCGATGGACACCAGATCCGTCGGGTCGCGCAGCGCCCACGCCCAGTTGCCGAGCGACGTGCCCATCACTTCGAGAATTGCCGTGAGGATGAACGTTGACGCGTACACGGAGGGTTTCCTGCCTCTGGCAACTACCGTCAGGAACAACAGAAACAGTATAAAGCCGAGTACGTCGCGGCGCGGCGTGACGAGCAGTCCCCACAATGCCCACGCCGCACACGAGAGCAATGCGAACCTAACGAGCATGCGACCATAGACCCGAAACAGCGGCGATCGGGCGAGCGCTAACGCCGCGAGAAAGGTCCCTCCGTGCCCTGGCGGCACGAAAGCCGGGACGTTGTGCAGTCGGTACGTGTAGAGGCCGAGAAACGGCGACGCCGTGAATTCCACGGCCGTGGCGAAGACCACCACTACGGCGACTTGGGCGCGCACCGCTGGCTGTTCACCGCGCAAGAGCGCCAGCAGGATGATCCAGGACGCCGCTCCCAATGCACGTTGCGCCCATGGGCCGGCACCAGCATCGAGCGTGAGCACACCGGTGAGCCACACGACGAAGACCCCTACGATCGTTAGGTCGCGTCGAGATTGGGACATGGTGTCTGACCCCATGTACCCCATGTACGAAGCCGAGCGGGTTCCGGATTGCGTCAATAGTTCCAGATCGAAGTGTCTTCCCCGGGCGCAGCGGTGCGCTTCACATGCGCCCCAATGCGCCGCACCATGTCGCTAAGGTGAACGCGTGCCGAGAGCAGATGGTAACTGGAAACGGCCTGCGTGCTTCTGCGTTTTCCGCGTTCTCGGCGGTTGAAAAATGGCTGACGAACCGAGAACTGGAATTGTGTCAAAGCCGCTTTGGCGCGTCATTTATGGCTGCCAAACAGTTACAGGAGCGCCGGACGTGGACTCAGCGATTCGTCGAGAACTTCGCATACTGCGAATTCATGCCTTAGTGACGACACCCATCATCCTCGTGCTCGCCCTCGCGGCGTTCCGCCAGGGCGCGCAGCCGACACAAAAGCAAAAGATCACCGAGCTCGATGTTGAGCGGATCAATGTGGTCGAGCCGGATGGCAACTACCGGATGGTGATCTCAAATCGGGTGCGTTCGATCGGTCCGATCTACAAAGGAAAGCCTTTTGGCTATCCAGGCGGCACACGCCCCGGGATCATCTTTTTCAATGACGAAGGAACGGAAAACGGCGGCCTGACCTTCCAAGGGCGAACCGGGCCGGATGGTCGTTTCACGGCCGGGCATCACCTGTCGTTCGATCAGTTCAATCAGGACCAGGTCGTGGTGCTTAACTATGCCGACAACAACGGCCGGCGGCAGATGGGTCTCACCTTTGGCGATCGCGCCGACGTCGATATTCACGATCTTGTGCTGCAGCGCGATTCGATCTCGAAGCTCCCTGATGGCCCGGGGAAGACCGAGGCGATGCAGAGGCTTATGGGTCCCCGCAATGGCGTGCCGCTGTACGCCACGCGCGTCTACGTAGGGCGCGACGTCAACAAGAACGCGGTCCTTAATCTCGCGGACCGTAACGGCAAGACGCGCGCGCGCCTGTTGGTCGACTCGTTAGGCACGCCCCGCCTGGAGTTTCTCGACCCCAATGGACGCGTGACTTTTTCACTCCCGGACTCAGGGCGAGGAGGTCGGTAGCCGTGCCACCAGACGCAACGTTCACGCGTTAAGCATGCGATCCATACTCACGTACCTTGGCCTGGTCGGCATTCCGTTCGTTGCGCTGCTGGGTATTCTGCGCCTCGGCGAGGGGCTGATTCCGACGCGCGCTGCGCACGGTCACTACGCCGTCACGTTCGACTCGTCAGGCAGCGGACGGTGCATCTTTGCGCTCTTGCAGGACGGCGAGCGGCGGCTCAATGTCGCGCAGTCGGGCCCGCGGCTGGAGATCGAGTGGGGGAGACTGTCGATGCACGGCGAGGTGGTTCGTGACAGCGTACGGGCGCTCGCCGAGCTGCATGAAGGCACTCCATCCATTCGGGCAAGCTGCCTAACGGCGGATACGCTCCTGCTGCTGGCGCGTATCGACAAAAGCGCGGAGGTGCAACGCCTCGAGGGTGAATTCCGCCTGCCGGGCTGTCCCACCTGCGCCGCCGTGCCGTTCCGCGCCGGGCGGCAGTCGGCGCGGAAGCCGGGAGATTGATGCCGAGTCCGCTCCTTCTCATCGCCCAGATCGCCATCATCATCCTGATGGCGCGTGTGATGGGCCGCGCCGTTGGTCTCGTCGGGCAACCCAAAGTAGTCGGAGAAATGGTTGCCGGCATCATGCTCGGTCCTTCCTTGTTAGGCTGGCTTGCGCCCGACGTATCGGCGGCGCTGTTCCCCGCCGCGAGCCTCGGCTTTCTCAACGCGCTCAGTCAGATCGGCCTTTTGTTCTTCATGTTTCTCGTCGGCCTGGAGCTCGACGCGAAGCTCATTCGCGGCCGCGGCCACGCCGTTCTCGTCAGCAGTCACGCCAGCATCATCGCGCCGTTCTTCCTCGGCGCGGCCCTCGCCTTATACCTCTACCCGCGACTCTCCGACGACAGCGTGACGTTCACTGGTTTCGCCCTGTTCATCGGCGCCGCGATGAGCGTCACAGCCTTTCCGGTGCTCGCGCGGATTCTTCAGGAGCGCAACCTAACGAAGACCCGACTGGGCGCGATCGCGATCGCCTGCGCCGCTGTCGACGACGTCACGGCGTGGTGCATCCTCGCCGCCGTGGTGCTCATCGTGCGCAGCGCTGAAGCGGTCGTTTCGATTCCGGTGATGATCATCGGATCGGTGCTTTTCGTGGTCGTCATGCTCACCGTTGTTCGCAAGGCGCTGAGCCGGCTGGAAACGACCTACACGAAGTGGGGCGGCATCCTGTCACAGGACCGCATCGCCGCGGTCGTATTTCTCGTTCTGGTCAGCGGCTGGATTACTGAGCGCCTGGGCGTGCACGCGGTGTTTGGCGCCTTTCTCGCCGGCGCGGTCATGCCGAAAGGGGAGCAGTTCGTCCACGAATTTCGCAAACGTTTTGAAGACGTGATGGTGGTGCTTTTCCTCCCCATCTTCTTTGCGTTCACGGGATTGCGCACGAGCATCACGTTGATCGACGGTGGGTTGTGGGTGTACATGCTGCTCGTGCTCGCGGTCGCGGTCGTGGGAAAGATCGGAGGGACGGCGATCGCCGCGCGATCGAGCGGCATGCCGTGGCGCGAGTCTTGGGCGTTAGGCACGCTCATGAACACGCGCGGACTGATGGCATTCGTGATCCTCAACGTCGGCT
>JBFMFA010000341.1:0-4533 GCA_040753195.1 Gemmatimonadota bacterium
GCGCTGCGAGCGCGGGCAACGAAAGACGCCGCGGAGAACCGACTCCATGCGCTGGGTCTGAGCGAACGCGAGTTGGAGACGTTGCGTTCCGAGGGACACTACAGCGCCACTATGACGCTGCGCTCTCCGCTTGGCGGCGTCGTCGCCGAGCGGGCGGCGGCTGTCGGGGCGATGGTCGAGCCGATGAACGCTCTCCTCACCGTGATGGACCTGCGCGAGGTGTGGAGCGTGGTGGACGTGTATGAGCAAAACCTGAGGCAGGTCCGCGTCGGCCAGGATGTCGAAGTAACGACAACGGCGTATCCGGAGCAGGTCTTTCGCGGACGGGTTGCGAACGTGGGCGCGGTGATCGAGACGCAGACACGTTCGGTGAAGGTGCGCGTTGTGCTGCCGAATCGCGAGGAACGCTTGAAGCCAGGTATGTTCGCGACTGTCGGCTTCCGTGGAGCGGTGCAGAGCCTAACGCCGCGACTCTACGTGCCCGCAGCCGCCGTCCAGCGCGACGGGTCGCGAACGATCGCGTTCGTTCCCGTAGGCGATACTGTGTTTGCCGTACGCGAGATCAAGACTGGAATACAGGCGGGCGATCTTCTTGAAGTAACCGAAGGGCTGTCAGCCGGGGAACGCGTCGTGACAAACGGCTCCTTTCTTCTGAAGTCAGAGCTCCGGCGCAGCGAACTCGGCGAACGCGAAGAGCAGTAGAGGCGGACATGCTCGATCGCATCCTCGAATGGTCGCTGCGCAATCGGTTCATCGTACTCGCGCTCGCGGGGGCGCTCGTGATCGCCGGGCTCTTTGCGATGCGCGATCTACCGATCGACGCCGTTCCCGACGTGACCAACGTACAGGTGCAGGTCCTAACGACGGCACCGGCGCTTGGTCCCGAAGAAGTGGAGCGGTTCATAACGACGCCGGTGGAACTGTCGATGAGCGGTCTTCCTGCGCTTCAGGAAGTTCGCTCGATCTCACGCTTCGGCTTGTCAGCGGTCACGGTCGTATTCGAAGACGGCACCGACATCTATTTCGCGCGCCAGCTCGTTAACGAGCGGCTGCAATCCGCTCGTGAGGCGATTCCTCCCGGATATGGAGATCCGGAGTTAGGCCCGATTTCCACAGGACTCGGTGAGATCTATCAGTTCGAAGTACGCGGCGACGGGAAGTCGGCGATGGAGCTGCGCACCATACTCGAATGGGAGGTGGCACCGCGCCTGCGCACCGTGCCAGGCGTCATCGAGGTCAACAGCTTCGGCGGTGAGCTCAAGACCTATGAGGTGCAGCTGTATCCAGAGCGGCTGGCTCAGTACGGCGTGTCGCTGAGCGATGTCTTCAACGCGTTGGAGAACAACAACGCCAATTCAGGCGGAGCTTATATCGCGAAGGGTGCGGAGCAGTACTTGATCCGCGGCGAAGGCTTGGTCACGAGCCTCGAAGACATCGGTGACATTGTCGTGGCCACCGACGCGCGCGAAGGCATTCCTGTTTATGTCCGCCAGCTCGCGGATGTGCGCTTCGCGCCGATGGTACGTCAGGGCGCCGTCACGCGCGACGGACGCGGCGAGATCGTGGCCGGCATAACGATGATGCTCATGGGGGCGAACTCCCGCGATGTGGTGAATCGCGTGAAGGCAGCAGTTGCCGAGATGGAACCGTCGCTGGCGAAGCTCGGTGTGCGTCTGGAGCCGTTCTATGATCGCACCGAACTTGTGAAGAAGACGATCCGCACGGTCGCGACCAACTTGATCGAAGGTGCGCTGCTCGTGATCGCGGCGGCATTCATCATGCTGCGAGAATGGCGAGCAGGCCTCATTGTGGCCAGCGCGATCCCGCTCTCCATGCTGGCTGCCTTTATCGGCATGCGGCAGCTCGGTGTATCCGGCAATCTCATGTCGTTAGGCGCGATCGACTTCGGGCTCATCGTCGACGGGGCTGTTATCGTGATCGAGAATACGGTGCGCCTCATCGCCGAGCGGGCGCACGCACTCAAACGCGCGCTGACGGCCGATGAGCGGACGCAGGTCGTGTTACAGGCGAACCGCGAAGTGCTGCGGCCCACGGTGTTCGGTGTTGTGATCATCTCGATCGTCTACGTGCCGATCCTGTCTTTGGCCGGCATCGAGGGAAAAATGTTTCGGCCGATGGCGATCACGGTGTTACTGGCGCTCGCGGGCGCGCTCGTGCTGGCCGTTACACTGATTCCCGTGCTCGCCTCGCTTTTCCTCCCACGCACACTGCGGGAGGAGGAGAGTGTCGTAGTGAGGGGCGCGCGGCGCTTCTACGAGCCGCTGCTGACCAGAACGCTCGCGCGTCCCCGGGTGGCAGTAGCCGCGGCCGGCGGCATCTTCGCGATCAGTCTCCTCGTCGCTCCGTTTCTGGGAGCCGAGTTCGTGCCGCGCTTGGACGAAGGAGCGCTCGCCGTGCAAGCATGGCGGCTCCCCAGCGTCTCGCTCGAGGAGTCGGTGCGCCTAACGACTCAAATCGAGCGCGCGCTGCGCCAGGTCCCCGAGGTCGTGACCGTCGTCTCCAAAACTGGGCGTGCGGAGATCGCCACCGATCCAATGGGCGTCGAGGTCTCCGACATCCTCGTCACGCTCAAGCCGCACGGCGAATGGAAGACGGCGCATAACCGTGAGGACCTCATCGCCGCCATCGACTCGACATTGGCCGAGAATATGACGGGAATCGTGTTCAGTTACTCGCAGCCCATCGAGTTGCGTGTGAGCGAGCTGATTTCCGGCGTGCGCTCCGACGTTGCACTCAAGATCTTCGGTCCCGATCTCGAGACCCTTGAGCGCACGGCGGACCGCTCCGTCCGCGTGCTCGGCGGCGTCCGCGGCGCGGCCGATGTGAAAGCGGAGCAGACGGCAGGTCTCCCGGTATTGCGCATCGCGCTCAATCGCCGCGCGATGGCGCGCTACGGGATCAATGCCAGTGATGTGCTCGACGTGGTGCGCGCGGTGGGTGGTCGCGAGGCGGGGGTCGTGCTCGAAGGACAACGGCGATTCGCGCTGCAAGTGCGATTCGTGGCGTCGGCGCGCGACGACATCGTTAGGCTCAACGACCTCAAGGTGCCGACGCCGGGCGGTGAACGCATTCCACTAGGTCAGGTTGCCACTGTCCGCCTTGACGAGGGGCCGGCGCAAATCAGCCACGAGCGTGGTAGTCGGCGTGTGAGTGTGGAGATGAACGTGCGTGGCCGTGACCTCGCGGGATTCGTGGCCGACGCACAGGAAGCCATCGCGCGAGCAGATGTTCTCCCGGCTGGCTATTTCGCGGAATGGGGTGGGCAGTTCCGCAATCTGCAGGAGGCCACGACGCGGCTACTTATCGCGGTGCCGGCGGCATTGCTACTCATCTTTTTCCTGCTGTATTTGAGCCAGCGCTCGGCAAAGTTGGCGGGTCTGATCTATCTCAACGTGCCCTTCGCGATCAGCGGCGGCATCTTCGCGCTGGCGTTGCGTGGCATCCCGCTCTCGATTTCCGCCGGCGTTGGATTCATCGCGCTGTTCGGGGTCGCCGTGCTCAACGGTCTCGTGCTGCTGAGCTACATCAAGCAGCGGCGGGACGACGGCCTAACGCCGCTGCAGGCCGCCTCCGATGGTGCCAGGGTGCGCTTGCGACCGCTGCTCACGGCAACGCTCGTCGCCGCGCTTGGCTTCGTGCCGATGTCGATCGCGAGCGGGGCCGGTGCCGAAGTCCAACGCCCGCTCGCCACGGTCGTCATCGGCGGATTGATCACGTCGACGCTGTTCACACTGCTGGTGCTGCCGACGATCTACGCGTGGTGGGAGGGTTACACAGAGCGCCGAGGTGCGGCGGCGCGTCCGGAGGCAACTGCATGAGAGTGGTCCACGCGTACATCCGACGCGCACTCGCGGCGCGAGTTATCGGCCAGTTACAGGAAGCAGGCTGCCGCACGCTTTCTATCCTCGAGGTCCGTGGCCTAACGCCTGACGTGGCCGCTTCGGGCCTTGATCCATCGGTCGAGTTTGCGCAGTCCGTCGAAGCGATGATCAAATTGGAAATTGTCGGGAGCGATGAGGATGTGGCGCGCTGGGCCGATGTGATCGCGCGTGCCGCGCACACGGGCAAGGCGGGGGACGGGTTGGTCGCAGTGCTGCCGGTCCACAGCGCGATGCCGATAAGCAGCGGCAAGGACACGTTAGGCGATCAGGGACATTGAATATGAGCGCGCGCCCTTCGCCTTGGCGGACGCCCTTCGCCTCCCGCACATACGCCGCCGGTGTGTTCTGGACCGTCGGCGTTACCCTCTCGCTGTTGACCGACGCTCCCGATCGTCCGGGCCTGTTCCAGTTCCGGCTCGACGCCGTCGGTCTGCTCTACACGGCTGCCTCGATCGTCGGCGGGCTCAACTTTTTCGCGGCGGGCGTGCGCGCGCTGCGCACGTTGCGTCTGGACATGAACTTTCTCATGTCCGTCGCGATTGTTGCGGCCCTTCTCGTGGGAGAGCCGTTCGAGGCGGCGACGATCGCCTTTCTGTTTTCCGGCGCCGAGCTGCTGGAGCGCTACGCCGTC
>JBFMFA010000342.1:0-4527 GCA_040753195.1 Gemmatimonadota bacterium
GTATCGCGTGCTCGACCCGCGTGTGCGCGTGGCGACGGCGTGAGTCGCTCGCGCCGCGGAAGCACCTCTCTGGCGCTGATCGCCCTGGCGCTGTTACTCGTATTGGCCGTCGCAGCTCCGGTGATCGCTCCATTTGCGCCGGACGCCGTCGATCTTGCGAGCCGACGAGCAGCGCCGAGTTGGTCGCACTGGTTCGGCACGGACGCGTTAGGTCGCGACGTTTTTAGCCGCGCGCTTTACGGCGCGAGAGTCTCACTCGCGGTCGGCATTCTCTCTGCGGCACTTGCCGTCGCGCTTGGCGCCGCCATTGGAGCGTTAGGTGGCTTCCTCGGCCGCGCGCTGGACCAGCTACTCATGCGCGTCACCGACGCCATGCTGAGCGTCCCAAGGTTGCCGCTGCTGATGGTCCTCGGAGCCGTTCTGCAGCCTTCGGTGATCGCTCTGGTGCTCATGGTCGGTATTGTGGGATGGATGGAAACCGCGCGGGTCACCCGCGCGGAAGTGTTGAGCCTGCGCGCCAGAGCCTTTGTCGAAGCGTCCCGAGCGGCCGGTGCTCCGGTCTTGCGGCAGATCGCGAGGCACGTGCTGCCTAACGCGCTACCGGCGCTCGCCGTGGCGGCAACGCTCGCCGTCGGCCGCGGCATCCTGATGGAATCGACCTTGTCCTTCTTTGGCGTCGGCGTGCAGCCGCCGGCGGCGAGTTGGGGGAACATGCTGTATCAGGCACAGTCGACGATGACCAGTGAGCCCTGGCTCGCCATCTTCCCCGGCATGCTGATCTTCGCCACGGTCGCCGCCATCAACTCGCTAGGTGAGCGTCTCGCGCATGGATAATGTCTGCCATTCCTTGGCTGGAGCGGTGATCGCGGAGTGCGGCATTTCGCAGCGCACGCGGTTTGCGACGGCTGCGCTCGTGATCGGCGCGAACATGCCGGATGTCGACGTGGCGTACTTGTTCGCCGGAGACCTCGCCGGACTGGAAGGGCGTCGCGGTTGGACCCATGGGATTCCGGCTCTGATGCTCTGGCCTTTCGTCGTCGTCGCCGGGACCATGCTCTGGCACCGCTTCGTTAGGCGCGGCGATACCACGGATCAGCCGGTGAACATACGCTGGCTCTTGATCGGCAGTGCGATCGCCGTCTTTAGCCACCCGGCGCTCGACTGGCTCAATACGTACGGCGTGCGCTTTCTGATGCCGTTCTCGGACCGCTGGTTTTACGGTGACACGTTGTTCATCGTCGACCTGGCCTTGCTGATTCTCTTTGGCGCCGGCTGGTGGATCTCGAGGCGTGCGCGGTTACGCGACTTACCCATCCCGACGCGGCCGGCGCGCACCGCCGTGGCGCTAGCGCTCATCTATATCGTGGTCATGAAAGCGCAGAGTGAGCGATCGAAAGGCGCCATGGCAGATGCTCTCGGTCTTGCGGACACGAGTCCGCGCCAGCAAATGATCGCGCCGCTGCCGATTACAATGCGCAGTCGTTCGTCGCTCGTTGTGCGCGATTCGGGGTATGAGTTGCGACGTGTGCGGGCCGGTGTTACGCGCGTACGCGTGGACAGCGTGCACGAGTTCCTGCCGACTCATGCGGAGCATCCGCTGAGTCGCACGGCACTCGCCACCGACGAGTATCGTCGTTTCGCTCGTTGGTCGCGCTTCCCGTACTTTATTCCCAATCCCGATGGGGATACCAATTCGGTCTTTGTCGGCGATGCGCGCTACGCGCGCGGCAGCGGCGACACATGGGCAGGCGTTCGTATCCGCGTTAGGTAGTCGTTCGATCCAGGAGACATTCATGCGAGTCGTTCGGTTCGCTTCGTTCATCTTTGTCACGTTCACAATTCTGGCGGCGCCGAACCGCAGCGCCGCGCAGGGTGATTCCCTTTCCGTCGAGCGCATCTTCGAATCCGGGGAGTTTTCCGCGCGCGGCGTCACGCAGATCCGCTGGCTCGATGACGCGAGCTACACCACGTTGGAGCCGTCCAGCGTTGGCCGTGGCGCGCGGGATCTCGTCAAGCACGACGCCGCTACCGGCGCAACGCAAGTGCTCGTCGCCGCGACCGCGCTGACTCCGCCCGGTGGGGCGCCGCTCAACATCGCGAATTACGTCTGGTCCGACGATCGAACACAGATCCTGATCTTCACAAACACGCGTCGCGTGTGGCGTGTGAACTCGCGCGGCGACTACTGGGTGTACAACCTCAATACAAAGGCGCTCCGCAAACTCGGCGGCGACGGTCCTCCATCGACACTGATGTTCGCCAAGTTCTCTCCCAACGGCGATCGTGTCGCCTACGTTAGGCAGAACAATATTTTTGTCGAAGATATCGCGAGCGGTCGTATCACGCCGCTCACGAGCGACGGCTCCAAGACGATCATCAACGGCACCTTCGACTGGGTGTACGAAGAAGAGCTTGGAATGCGCGACGGGTTCCGCTGGAGCCCTGATGGCGCGCGCATCGCCTACTGGCAGCTGGACGCGAGTGGCGTGCGCGACTTCCTGCTCATCAACGATACGGACTCGTTGTACTCGTTCACGATCCCCGTCCAGTATCCGAAGGCCGGGACGACGAACTCGGCGGCGCGCGTCGGGGTCGTCAGCGCAAGCGGTGGTCCGACTGTGTGGATGCAGATCGACGGGGACCCTCGCAACAACTACATCGCGCGCATGCAGTGGGCCGGGAACGCGAACGAAGTCGCGATCCAGCAGCTCAACCGTCGACAACAGACGCTGCGCCTGTTCTTTGGTGACGCGAGCAGCGGACGCGTTAGGCAGGTTCTCACCGAGAACGATTCCGCCTGGGTGGAATTGTGGGACAACGGGCAACTGTTCGCCGATCGTCAGGACCATCTGCGCTGGACGCCCGACGGCACCAGGTTCTACTGGGTGAGCGATCGCGACGGGTGGCGGCGCCTCTATCTCGTGAGCCGCGACGGTTCGCGCACCACCGCCATCACACCGCCAAACGTTGATATCACGCAGATCTCCGCGATCGATGAGCCAGGGCGCTGGGTGTACTACCTGGCCGCTCCGAACGAACCGACGCGGCGCTATCTGTTCCGGGTCAAGCTGGACGGCTCATTCAACCACGAGCGCCTAACGCCGCAGGATCAGCCAGGGACGCACAACTACAACACCTCCCCCGCTGGCAAGTGGGCGGTGCACTCCCGCTCCTCGTTCGATTCGCCGCCCGTCTTTGATGTCGTGCAACTCCCGGGGCATCGTTCAGCGCGCGTGCTTGAAGACAACGCCGAGCTGCGCAGTCGCGTCGCCGAGGTTCGTCCCAATCGCGCTGAGTTCTTCCGGGTCGATATCGGCGATGGCGTCCAGTTGGATGGATGGATGATCAAGCCGAAGGATTTCGATCCCGTGAGGAAGTATCCTGTCCTCTTCGAAGTCTACGGTGAGCCGGCTGGCACCACCGTGAACGATTCGTGGGGCGGCGAAGGGATGCTCTGGCATCAGTACCTCGCCGATAAAGGGTACGTCGTCATGAGCCTCGACAATCGCGGCACCCCAGCGCCGCGCGGGCGCGAGTGGCGCAAGGCGATCTATCGCAAGGTCGGTGTGCTTTCGTCGCAGGATCAGGCCAATGGCGTGCGCGCCATCATCAAGAAGTATCGTTTCGTCGATTCCACGCGCATCGGGATTTGGGGGTGGAGCGGCGGTGGCTCTATGACCTTGAACATGATGTTCCGCTATCCGGATCTGTATCAAACGGGCATGGCCGTTGCGCCGGTGCCCGACCTCAGGCTGTACGACACGATTTATCAGGAGCGCTACACCGGTTTGCCAGACGCCGATAGCGCGGCGTATGCGCAGGGTTCCCCGCTCAACTTTGCGCAGAACCTCAAGGGGAATCTCCTATTGGTGCACGGCTCCGGGGACGATAACGTGCACTATCAAGGTACCGAGCGCCTCATCAATGCCCTCGTTAGGCATGGGAAGCCCTTTCAGATGATGGCGTACCCCAATCGCTCACACGGCATCTTCGAGGGTGAAGGCACCACGGTGCATGTCTACTCGTTGCTGACGCGCTACCTGCTGGAGCGGCTGCCACCCGGTGGGAAGCCGGCGATGTAGGAGGTGGTAGTGATCAGGCGTACGACCGGAGCGCCAACTGCTGTTGAGCTGCAGGGGAACGCCGAGGCATACATCGTCGCGCCATTGGTCGTATCAGCCTGCCGCTGCGCAGTTAACTGCTGTTGTTTGTTTTTGTGGTTGTTCTCTGCGGCCTCTGCTCCTCTGCGTTTGTGGTTGACGAACGCAGATTGACCCAGTAGCCATCAGCGTCATCCGCGCCGTTTCGGCGTCATCCGCGAGCCGGCCTTTTTCCGCGCACTCGACACTGACAACTGACGCCTAACGAGATCGGCAACCTCCTCTCCAGCAGTCGCGATGGCCGACGTGTCGCGCGTCGCGCGCGCCATAACCAACGCCCCCTCGAGCGCCGCGATCGCCAGGACCGCGAGGCTGCGCGCCTTCGTGGCCGACATGCCGGCATCGGTAAACGCTACCTCTTACGTAC
>JBFMFA010000343.1:0-4527 GCA_040753195.1 Gemmatimonadota bacterium
CATCTTCATCTCCACGGTGCCGTTTGTCTTTTTCGACACCGTGCGCGCAATCACTGCGGTGCCCGACCGCTACGTCGAGACGGCCCAGACACTGGGCGCAGGTCAGCGGCAGATCATAACGAAGGTGCTGATCCCACTCGCGCTTCCAGACATCTACAGCGGGCTACGCAACCTGTTCGGTCTCGCGTTTGGTTACATCATGCTCGCTGAGCTTGTGAACGCTCAGCACGGGCTCGGCTTTTTGCTGATGACCAGCCAGCGCCGTGGGATGACGGAGCACATCTTTGCTATTCTGATCGTCATCGGTTTGATGGCATACGGGATCGACCGCATTCTGTACTTCTTTCAGCGCGGTCTTTTCCCGTACAAGGCGGCCACGGAATGAGCGACGCGAAGGCCCCTCCTGCATCTCCAGAAAAAGCGCCGACACCTAACGCGGCGTCCTCCGATCTCCGACCTGCGACGTCGGACCTCAGACCCCCTGTCGTCACATTTACCAAGGTGGGCAAGACGTTCGACAATGGGCACGAAGCCATCCGCGACGTCACGTTTACCGTGCACGATCTCCCCGACCGCATGGAGTTCGTCACGATCCTGGGACCGTCAGGGTGCGGGAAGTCGACCGTGCTGCGCCTCATCGCCGGCCTAACGCCGCACCATCCCGCGACCACCGGCACCGTACACATCTATAATCGCGCTGTCCACGGCCCCGGCGCTGACCGCGGCATGGTGTTCCAGGACTACACGTCCTTCGACAATCGAACGGTCGAAGAGAACGTCGCGTTCGGACTCGAGTGCCGCGGTGTCACAAAGGAGGCGCGCTTGGCTCAGGCGCGTGAGTGGATCGGCAAGGTGGGACTCGACGTCACGCGCGATGCGGGGAAGTACCCGCACCAATTGTCCGGCGGCATGCGGCAGCGCGTAGCGATCGCGCGCACGCTCATCCTCAAGCCGCGCATCATCCTGATGGACGAGCCATTCGGCGCGCTCGATCCGGCGACGCGGGTCCGCATGCAGGACTTGCTCATCGAGCTGGCTCATGAGGCGCAAGCCACGGTCTTCTTCGTCACGCACTCGATCGAGGAGGCGGTATTTCTTGGCGACCGCGTCCTCGTGTTCTCGCCAGCACCGGGTACCATTATTCGCGAGCTCGAGGTTCCACTCCCCGATTTTTCAGCGAAGGAAATGCAACGGCATCCCGATTTCGCGCAGATCGTAAACGATTTGCGCGATCAGATGGAGTCTCTGGAAACGGCAGCGCAGGAAGCTGCCGAAAAGAAGAGCGCCTAACGATGGCCGAAAAGGAACCGCGAGGCATTCGGCGCTATCTGCGAGCCGCGTTCATTCAGCCGTGGAACCTGCTGCTGTTCTTCGGAGCGATCGGGCTGTCCGCTGTGTCCGGCACGGCAGACACGCTGGCTCCGTTTATCATGGCGGCGGAGTTCGCGTACCTCACGGGCATCTCCGCAATGCCGCGCTTTCGTACCGCCATCGACGCCAAAATCGCAAAAGAGGAGCGCGGCTCGGATGCGACTAGCAATCCGGAAGCCGAGAGCACGCTCCAACGGATGATCGCCGGCCTACCCAATACCGCCCTGCGTCGCTTCTTGTCATTGCGACAGCGCTGCTACGAGATGCGCGACATCGCCGCGGGATTGCGCGGACATACGGTGGATACGGCCGATGTCGCCGATGCGATGCGTTCGAGCTCGCTCGATCGGCTCCTGTTTCTCTTCCTCAAATTGCTCGTGTCGCAAGCGGGCCTGGAGCGCTTCCTCAACACCACCAGCGAGCGTGAACTGGAGCTACGCCTGGCTGACGTCCAGGCGCGCCTTGCTGACGCGCAGACCAAAGGTGACGAGCGTATCGTTAGGTCGCTGCAGGACAGCGTCGCTGACGGAACGCTGCGCCTGGAGAACTACCGCAAGAGCATGAAGGACCTGGAGTTCGTGAACGTGGAGCTGGACCGCATCGAGACGAAGATCCGCGCGCTCGTGGAGATGGCCGTGAGCCGGCAGGATGCCGACGCACTAAGCGTTCAAGTGACAGCTGCCGCCGACAGCATGAAACAGACGGAAGAAGCCGTGAATCATTTGCAGCACCTCACCGGGTTGGAGAGCGGACTTGAAGAACCCCCCGCAATTCTCGGTGCCGACATGGGGCGCGTGCTCGCGCGCGGCGCCACCAAATCATGACATCGCCTAACGAAATGTTGCCGGACGCAACCGACCGGCGTCGTCCGCGCCATAACGACCTCCCGCCGTGGTACCCGCCGTGGGCGCTCCAGCTGGCGGAGCTGTACTACAGCGGCTCCACATCCGTTTTTGCGCTGTACGGCAATACGTACGATCTCGTCCCGTTATGCGATCCGGGGCCGCAGGAACGTGCGCGCTACGGCGGGATTTCCGAGTTCTTGGCGGAGCAACTCTTCGGGCGATGGGACCTCGTGCTGCATTACGACCTTGGTCGCGGGCTCCGCGTGTTCGCGGGCGCGAACGAGAAGCGCCTGCGCGAAATGGTCACCCTGGCCACCAAGCGTATCGGGGACCTCAGCACGCTGAAGAACGACCCGGCCATCATACTCGGCCTGCTCGACCTCTTCGTACGCGAGAACATCATGGCCGTGCCGGAGAAGCAGCTGCGTACGGCGTTCATCGTCAATCATGCGTCGTACCTCTTTCCCGCCGGCGAACCGGGGCGCACCAGCTTTGCCGCGTCCGGGATGCTGGTGACGCTGCTCAATTGGGCGACGAGCGCGCACGTGAAGCGTCTGGAAATGGCGTTTGTTCTGATCGATGAGCGGCGCGCGGATATGAGCGATCGCCTAACGACAAATCCTCATATCGCCGCGATCGAGATCCCGCTGCCTGCTGAGCCCGAGCGCCTCGCCTTTGTGAACGACATCTCGGTCGGTGTGCCGTGGGAGAAGGTTTCCGATTACACGCCGGAACAGATCGCACCGCTGAGTGCCGGGATGTCACTGAATGATCTGGCAACGCTCACGCAGTCGGCGGCCGAAGGCGGGAGCCAGCGACTCGATGCAGCGCTCTTCAAAGCGCTGAAGAAGCGACTCATCGAGCGGCAGTGTCACGGGCTCCTCGAGTTTGTCGAGCCGAAGTGGAACCTCGAGTATGTCATCGGTCACGACGCGGCGAAGAAGCGTCTGCAGGAGGATGCCGCGCTGATCGAACGCGGGGCGCTCGACACGGTGCCGATGGGGTACTTGTTATGCGGGCCGGTGGGCTCGGGGAAGACGTTCATGGCGATGTGCGCCGCCGGCGAGATCGGCATCCCCTGCGTGGTGTTGAAGAACTTCCGGTCCAAATATGTCGGGGAAACCGAAGGGAATCTCGAGCGCGTCCTCTCGGTACTGCGCGCGATGGGCCCCGTGATGGTGATCGTCGATGAAGCCGACGCCGCGTTAGGCGATCGCGAGGTAGAGGGGGACTCCGGCACTTCGAGTCGCGTCTTCGGCATGATCGCCAATCAGATGGGCGATACGCGTTACCGCGGACGTATCGTGTGGATGCTCCTGACGGCGCGTCCGGATCTCCTGCCGATCGATATCAAACGGCAGGGACGCGCGGAGGTGCACATTCCGCTTTTTTATCCCACCGAGGATAAAGAGCTCGTCGACATGTTCGTCGTGATGGCGAAGAAGCTCGGTGCGAAGCTGGCGGCCGAGGACGTTCCCCCAGTGCCCGAGGCGCAACGCGGGGCGCTATCAGGAGCGGATATCGAGGGCATCGTCGGACGGGCGCTGCGCCGGTCGTTGCTCAACGGGGCGAAACATGTGACGAAGGAGTCGCTGGCCGCGGTGCTGGATGGCTTCATGCCGTCGACGCAGGGTCTGGAGAAAGAACTGCAGGAGATCGCCGCGATCATCGAATGCACAGACCGTGAGTTTTTGCCGGAGCACATGTTTGCGCGGATCAACAAGGCCGGCGGTCGCGCACAGCTGCAGGAACGCCTAACGGCGATCAAGCAGATCGTGGCGGCGCTGTAGCGGCCGCCAGGTCGTCACGCCTCCGCAACAAACGATACGACGATGACCGGATGACTTCTCGCGCCGACTACGGCAGGTCATTGTCGAACGGCTCATCATCGCCAGCGGCATCGAATCATGTTGGTAAGCGTTTGAAACGCTTTCATTCACCTTTTGAGCGCGTGCTGTTTCCGGTCATCTGGCATCGCTTTCGGTTTGTACCAGCCAGTTCTGGCATCGATGTTTGACAGACTGTGCGCCCCGTTAGGTGGTTGCCACGTCGTCGCGTCAAGCCTCCGCAACAAACGATACGACGATGACCGGATGACCGGATGACTCCTCGCGCCGCTACCGCAGGTCATTTTCGAACGGGTCATCATCGCAGCGGCATCGAATCATGTTGGTAAGCGTTTGAAATGCTTTCATTCACATTTTGAGCGAGTGCCGTTTCCGGTGATCCGGTCGTGCTTTTTGGTTTGTGCTAGTTAGTTCTGGCCTCGATGTTGGCAGATTGTGCGCCCCGTTAGGTGGTTGCCACGTCG
>JBFMFA010000344.1:0-4523 GCA_040753195.1 Gemmatimonadota bacterium
GAGCATGTCGGTGAACGGCCCTCGTATGTGACGGGAGTTCACCCGGCTCAACAGCAGCTCGCAGCGAGTTACCCTTCCCCTGCGGTTTCATGTTGGCGCTGGGTTGCGTGGCGAGATTGGAGGTAGAACGTGGTAAACACCAACAACGCGACAACACGACTTCCCGCCGCGGATGCGAAATCTCCCTTGGATGCGTTGATCGGCAGTTCGCCGGCGATGCAGCGGATGTTTCGCCTCATTGAGCAGGTGGCGGCTACGCGCCTAACGGTGCTGGTCACCGGCGATACCGGGACAGGAAAGGAACTCGTCGCGAAGGCTGTGCACCAGCTTTCGGATCGGGGGAAACGACAGTTCGTTACCGTCAACTGCAGCGCGATTCCGGAGACGCTGATCGAGGCGGAGCTGTTCGGGTACACGCGTGGAAGTTTCACCGGGGCGGTCGCCACGCGGCGAGGCTTGATGGAAGAAGCGCACGGTGGATCCCTGTTCATCGACGAGATCTCCACGCTCACGCCGCAAACGCAGGTCACGCTCCTGCGCGTGCTCGAGGACCGCACGATCCGCAAGGTAGGAAGCAGTCAGTCGGTGCCCGTGAATTTTCGACTGATCGTCGCCAGCAACGAAGATCTGGCACGCAAGGTCGAGCAGGGGAAGTTCCGAGAAGACCTGTACTATCGACTGAAGGTTTTTCCTATCGAGGTGCCTCCACTTCGAGATCGTCGCGAGGATATCCCGCTCCTCGCGGAGCATTTCCGTCGCTTGTTCGCGCACGAATACGGCATCGTGCCGCCACCGTTTGCGCCGTCGATGCTTGAACGTCTTGCCGCGATGGATTGGCCGGGTAACGTGCGCGAGCTCGAACATTTCGTGCAGCGCGCGATCGTGTTGCGTCTCAGCGATTCTGACATTCGCTGTGTGGCGCCACTGCAGTGCCGCGCTGACGCCCCTTCGTTGCTCACACGTGCGACGAACGAGGAGTGGAGCCTGGAGCGGCTGGAGCACGAGTACATCCGTCGCGTCATGGAACGGACGCTCGGGCGGCGCGGACAGGCGGCGGCAGTCCTCGGCATCGACCGGCGGACGTTGTATCGCAAACTGCTCGAGGTCGAGCGGGAGAACGAATCCGTGCGCGCACCGGAGCTTGGTGATGATGCAGACGATGAGCAGGATTCTCTCGTTAGGTTCGAAGCGCCAGAGTCGGCGACTCGTGATAGCGCACCACGGAATGCTCTTGCGATGCCATCTGCCCCGGCGCGGCTTGAGCGTTGCGCCGACTGTCGTTAGGTCCGAAGCTGCACTGCATCTGCAGCATTGATATCATCCGCCCGATCGCGCGCCCATGTGACGGCGCCATAGGCGGTTGCGTGAGCCGCCGCCGGACACAGGAAGCGGCCACATCCTGACAGCCCGCGCACTCCACATTCCCCATAGTACCTCCAGCTCCCGCTTCGGGCCTAACGAGTCGCGCGAGCCCGCGGCTGGGTAGTTCTACCGAGGAGGAACCATGATTTCAGCGCGAGGATGGAAGCCGGGCGCGGTCGCCGCCTTCATGGCGCTTGGCGCTGGCGTCGCGTGCCAATCCGACCCCACCGATGTCGTCCCGGTCCACGTGGTCGTCGTGACGCCCGCAACCGCCGTGCTGTTTCCGGCAGCGACGTTTCAGCTGTCCGCAACATTGCAGGACGCGGACGGCAATGAACTACAACGGCGTGTGAAGTGGACGAGTGATCGACCGAGCGTCGCGTCGGTCAGCGCCGCCGGTCACGTGACGGCGGTATCGCCAGGGACGGCAGCGATTATCGCGACGAGCGAAGGCGTCAGCGGCGGTGCTTCGGTCACGGTGCTCGCGCCGGTTGCGGCCATCATCGTGGCGCCGGACGCGGTCACGCTGATCGAGGGCGGGACCGTGCAGCTGAAGGCTACGCTCCGCGACGTGGCCGGCGCCGAACTGCAGCGGCCTATGTTGTGGACGAGCGACGCACCGGCGGTGGCGAGCGTCGGAGCAAACGGTCTCGTCACCGCGCTGTCTGCTGGCTCGGCAGTGGTGGCGGTTGAAAGTGAAGGGCGCAAAGCGACTGCCAGAATCACCGTTGAGGCTGCGGTCGTCTCCGTGGCGCTGGATCCTCCGACGCCGGTGACGTACCTCGGCCTAACGCTGCATCTCACGGCGAGCGTCCGCGACGGCCGCGGCAACATGATGATCCGTGGTATCGTTTGGGCCAGTAGCAGCCCGGGAGTGGCGACCGTCGACGCGAACGGTGAGGTTCACGCGCTTGCGGTCGGGACAACAACGATCACCGCCACGTGTGGAGGCATCGTCGGAGCAGCCAACGTGACGGTTTTGGCGCCCGTGTCGTTCATGGTGCTGGAGCCGCCTAACGCGACGATCCTCGCCGGCGGCACGCTACGGCTGGTTGCTACCGCAAAGGACGCCGCCGGCCAGCCTGTAACGAGACCGATCTCGTGGACGAGCGGTGCGCCTAACGTCGCGACAGTGAACGCCGAAGGACTGGTCACTGGTGTCGCGCCCGGCGTAGTGGATATTCGCGCAGCTGCCGAGGGCATCAGCGCCGTCGCGAAGATCACCGTCCAGGCTCGTGTGGCGGCGGTCGTCATAACGCCTGACGCGGCTGCAGTACCAGTGGGCGGAACGGCGCAATTGAGCGCCATCGCGCGCGATGCGGCGGGAAGCACGCTCAATCGTCCCGTCGGCTGGCACAGTAATGATCCCGCGCGCGCGACGGTTGACGCGAATGGCCGCGTGACTGGCATCGCCGCCGGCACCGCCGCGATCAGTGCAACGGTCGATGAAGTCGCCGATACGGCAATCGTCACAGTCCTCGAGCCAGTCGCGCGTGTCAGCATTGCGACGGTGGCTGATATCATCGATGTCGGAACTACCGTGCAGCTGCTGGCGGCGCCGCTCGATCGCAACGGACAGATACTTTCGCGGCCGGTGCAGTGGGCCAGTGGAGACGTGTCCATTGCGACGGTGAACAACACTGGACTGGTGACTGGTGTGTCGCCCGGTACGGCGACGATCACGGCCCGCAGCGATGGGAAGAGCGATGCAACGTCGATTCGTGTGCTCGTTCCTGTGAGTTCTGTGCTTATCAGCGCCAGCACCACGGCTATCGCCGTCAATCAATCCCTGCCCTTCACCGCTCAGCCTCTCGACGCACAGGGAAAGCCGGTGAGTCGACCTGTGTATTGGGAGACGAGCAATCCCAGCATCGCCACTGTGAATCAATCGGGTGTGGTAACGGGAGTGGCGGTTGGATCGGTGAAGATCTCTGCGGTGGCAGGGAGTAAGCGCGGTGAGGTCACGATCACCGTGCAGCCGGGTGTCGCCAGTGTCTTAGTGACGGCGTCCAACTCGATGGTGACGCCGGAAGCACCAGTGGTCCAGGTCACGGCCGCGGTGCGCGACGCGAACGGAAATCCCGTGCAGCTCCCCGTCACGTGGTCGAGCAGCGATCTCGCCGTGCTCACCGTAACGGCCACGGGAGCACTCACCGCCGATGTAACGCTGGTCGCCGCTGGCAACGCCACGATCACCGCGACAGCGGGTGGCATCTCCGGCTCCGTCAGCATTTCGGCGAAAGGGCCACCTAACGCGGAAGAAGGAGTAAACAACCTGTCGTGGCCGGCGATTTTCGCGGACGGCTTTGACCTAACGGGCGCACCTGTTGGAACGAGTGCCGGGTTGCGACCCCTTCCTGACGAAGGGATCACAGTCGATTCGCTCCCATTCTGGTACCACCTGAACACTCCGGATTACCAGAACACGTACTACCTGCAGGGCGGTGACAACGTGTGGCGCGCCGAGTGGCTCAACGGGGCCGCGCAGAACTTTGGTTCTGACGTCAAGTGGGGCGATAATCTCACGCACCACTCGTACAACACGCATGCCGTGATCCATGTCGAGGTAGCGCTGTTCGCGCGCAACGTGCCGAACATGCGCGGCTTCAACATGACCGTGTTGTCTGGCTCAGGCCCTGATGAAATACAGGGCACCAACGGCTCGGTGGGTCTCTTCCAACCAGCACTCTTCACGGTGCATCCGCGGTTGGTGATCGAGAAACTGGACGCGCAGGGCGGCTCCCCGCGCTTCACGGTCGTTGACCAGAAACTCGCTGATGGATTCGGAGAGGATGGCCCCGGATTCTATCGCGCCGAGTTGAACAAAGCGGGCAAAATCAGCTACGGCTACAATTTCAAGGTCCAGGGGATCTCCGTTCCGTCGGGTGAAACGAAGTACGGGTGGTATCGCATTAGCTTCATCCTGGAAGATCAGGTGCTCGTGGGTGGTGTGACGGTTCCTCGACGCGTGACACTCGACGCTCTCGCAGCGAGCGATGATCCCGAGGTGCCGACCTACGTGCCGCAACTCGATCCAAATCGGAAGCGCAGCTACCTCGACGTGTTCATCTCGTCCGCTTCCGGCGGCCATTGAGCGGTAACAGCGGTGGGGGGGCCGGGGCAAACCGCCCCCCCCCCGGTGTTGTAAACCAGAGCGGGTT
>JBFMFA010000345.1:0-4522 GCA_040753195.1 Gemmatimonadota bacterium
TCCAGCGTCATGATGTGGCTGATATACGACAGCACATCGGGAATTGGGAATATCATCTCGCTTGAACTCGCTTTCTGGCGCACTTGGCCGTTCACGCGGGTGATGAGCTCCAGGGAATCCAGCCCAGTTGGGACCGGCTGAGGCGTTCCCACGGGACAGAACGTGTCGAATCCTTTCGCTCTGGCCCACTGGCTGTCCTTCCGTTGCAGATCACGCGCCGTGACGTCATTTGCGGCCGCGACCCCGGCAATTCCCAAGACGGCGGCCTCCTTGCTGGCGTTCTTGAGCTTCCTGCCGATGAATACCCCGATCTCGCCCTCGAAGTGCACTTCGGAGGACTGCGGCGGGAGGACGATGGTGTCCCCCGAACCGATGAGGCTCGAAGGCGGCTTCAAGAAGATCAGCGGTTCGGCGCCCTCAGGCAGAATGTTGCCCATCTCTTTGACGTGGTCAGCGTAGTTACGACCAACACAGACGATCTTCATCTCTCTTGGCTGTTAGGGGGGAACGCTTCTCACTGCGTGACGAGTTAAGCATAACGACGTGAAGCCGCGAGTTCAGCGTTACCAGTCAACGGCGTGCAGTAAGCAGCGTTAGGCATTTTGAACCCGCGTAACGTTGGTGACCGCAACGCTGGCCTGAATAGGCGTCCGAACGCTGCCAGCCTTAACTTGTCACGCCGTTGACCGGCCAAACATGGACGCCACCTCGCGCCGAATATCTGCCCAACGTCCAACGGCTCGGCGCGCCGGCGGCAATGCATCCAGCAGCTCCTCTCCATAACTCTTGCTCACCGCCCGCGAATCGCACAGAACCACCACGCCGCGGTCGTCGTGCGAACGGATCAGCCGACCAAACCCTTGTTTCAACCGCAAGGCGGCGTGCGGGAGCATGTAATCGCGAAACGCATCGCCGCCACGCGCCTCGATCGCTTCAGTCTGTGCCGCGACCAGCGGCTCCGTCGGAACCCGGAATGGGAGCCGAGCGAGGACCAGCGCACGCAGAGCATCTCCGGGGACATCGACACCTTCCCAGAAGCTGGATGTGCCTAACAACACGGCGCGGCCGTCACCGCGGAAGCGCCGGAGCAACGTGTCACGCTGGTCCTCGCCGTGCACGAGCAGCGGCCAGCGGCTCCCGACACCCATGCCACGGAGCGCATCGGCGGCGGCACGGACATCGCGACGACTCGTGAAGAGCACGAACATCCCGCCGTCCGCAAACTCAGCCACCTCGGCCGCGCAGCGGACGACGAATGCGAAATGCGCCTGCGCGTCCACGTTAGGCGCCGGGGCGTCCGTGGGAATGGCGAGCAGTGCCTGCTCGTGGTAGCGGAAGGGCGACGGGAATACGCCGACCTCTGGCTCCACGTCGGATTCAGTGAGCCCCAACCGATTGGCGAGAAAGGCGAACTTCCGGTCAGCGGTCAGCGTCGCGCTGGTGACGATTGCCGTTTCGACACGACGGAAGAGGTCTTCACGCAGAATCGGCGCGAGATCCAGCGGGACGCTCGTGACCGCAATGTTGCGGTCCTTGCCGCGCGCCTCGATCCAGCGCACCGACGCCGGGCCGTGCGCCGGCGGTCGCAGGGCGGCATGCAGCGCCTCGCGCGCCGTCTCGAGGCGTCGCGTCACGCCGCCCACCTCATTCAGAAGTTGCGCGTGCGTGCTCCTCGCCTGTTCGTCGCTGTCGAGCCGCTCCCGGATGAGTCGCAACCCTTCGCCGAGGAGTTCGATCTCACGCGACAGATCGGTCAGTGCATCGTCCAGCCCCGACGGCCAGATATCGTGCGCCTCGAACTCGCTCGTTAGGCGGAGCATGTTGGTATCAGCATCGAGCAGCACCGTGTCCAGCAAACCAAAGACTCGATCGGCCTGCATGCGCGCCGCGCGCAAACCCGGTGAGAGCCGTCCCTCGACATGATCCAGACTGGCTGCGCTGAGAATATCGCGCCGCCCCGCCAGCTTTTGCCGCAGCGCCGGAAGCAGACCCTTGCCGCGACGCTCGAGCCGCGAAAAGACGCGTTGCAGACCGCGCGCCGTGATCGACGCCCCCAGGTGCGCCGCGGCGGCGTCTTCCAGGTGGTGCCCTTCGTCGATGATCAGCCGCGCGTACGGCGGCAGCACCGCGGAATCGTCCCAGTTCTGCGAGGCACGCCGTACGGCGAGGTCCGCCAGTAGCAGATGGTGATTCGCCACGAGGACGTCGGCTTGCGCCGCTTCGCGTCGCGCGAGGAAAACGAAACAGCGTGAGAAGAAGGGGCACTGCAGGCGACCGCACAGATCCGATTCCGCTGCCACTTCGTCCCAAACTTCATCCCGCGGCGCGACGGCGAGGTCGCTAAGCGAACCGTTAGGCGTCTGCTGCGCCCAGTCGGCGAGCGTTTGCAGCTCGTCGACGATATCCGGCTCGAAGAGCGACGCCCCGAGGCTGCGCGCATGATCCAATCGCTGCAGGCAGACGTAGTTCCGCCATCCCTTGAGCAACGCATAGCGGACCGGTTGGTCCGTGAAAGCGGCCGCCACGCCGGGAAGGTCCTTCCCGACGAGCTGTTCCTGAAGGTTGATCGTATTGGTCGAGACGACGGTTCGCTCGCCGTTGCGCGCCGCCCAGCGCAAGGCGGGGACGAGGTAGCCTAACGACTTGCCGACTCCGGTCCCTGCTTCGAAGAGCCCGATGCCGCCGCTGTTGTACAGCTTGCCGATGGCCTGCGCATACCCCCGCTGCCCTTCGCGATCCTCATACCGTGACAGGGCGCGAGCGATGGGACCCTCGGGACCCAGGTCGTACTCGATTGCCGCTAGATCGAGGCGCGCGATTTCGCGTGCGCGCGGGACTTCCACGACGACATAAATGTCGCGCGCATCGTTGTCGGTGATCGCAAAGCCGACCCCTGCATCGTGCATCCGGGCGGCGATGTCCATGTCGGGCCCGGACGGTTCCAGCTCCCCCGACGGGTGGTTATGCAGCAACATCTCGCCGCGTTGCACGAACCCCGGGAGGGCCAACACACTCTGCACGTCGCCGCGAGCCACCACGCGCGCCGTTTGGATCGCTCCTTCGGCGTCGACCGTGCAGACGAAGCAGACTTCACGCCCACCCGCCAGCCGGACGGCGGCGCGCACCGCGGCTGCCGCTTGCGGCGTTATGCGCGAGGCCGAACTGATTGCGTTAGGCGCTGGGGCGGGTGTGATGGCTGTAGACCTACCGGCTCACTGTTAAGTCTTGAGCGGTTTCTTCTTGGCTGCCGGGAAGAGCACGTTGTTCAGGATGAGACGATAACCGGGAGACGCCGGGTGCAGAGAGAGGTCAGTCGGTGCGGCGCCGATGTTGTGCTGCGGGTCTTCCGGATCGTGGCCACCCAAGAACGTAAAGGAACCCTTGCCGTAGTCACCGTGGATGTATTTCACCCACGGCGCACCTTCTTCGTACGCCAGCACCGTCACACCGGGCTTGAGCGTCGACTTGTTGAAGCTCGTGGTGACGCCATAAAAATCCGGAATCACGGACCGATGGTCCTGCACGAGCATCGTCGCCACGGGATCGAGCTTGGCTGAAAACGCGAAGAGCGTGAATTGGCCTAACGGCTGCCGCCGTGCCGGCACGTTGACCTGGTGGCCGTCGATGTCGCTCATGGCGTTCACGAACGGCGACGGCTCCACGTGCGCGCGCGTAAACGCGAAGGCACGCTCCCAGTCCATCTTCGCGTCAACGTCATCGGCGATCGGAGTTCCGTCCGCAAAACTCCCCGCGATATCGGTCTGGTGCGCCGCGATCGCCAAGCCTAACGTCTCGGTGGCGCCGCACATCGCAAAAAGAAACCCGCCGCGCTCGACGAACTGGCGGATCTTCTCGGCGACCGAACCCTTGAGCATTGGAATTGTCGCGAAACCGAGCTGCTTGGCCGTGAGGAGCAACCGATCGCGCTGGGCCACGAACCACGGCGTATCGCGAAACCCGAGATAGAGCTTGTTGAGCTGGCCGGTAAAGTCCTCGTGATGCAGGTGCACCCAGTCGTATTTGGTCAACTCGCCCGCAACCACCTCCTCGTCCCAGACCTTCTCGTATGGGATCCCGGCGTACTGCAATGCGAGCGTCACCGCGTCATCCCAAGGCGGCGCCTCTTTCGGTGTATACACCGCGATCCTCGGCGCTTTCTCCAGCGGGACCGCATCCATGTTCGAGCCGGCCAACTCCGTCCGCAGCGTCGCGACCGCCGCCGACGTCATCGGTTCGAATATGATTCCATCGATCGTCGCCTTGCGCCTAACGTCGGCAGCATCGGGCAGGAGAAACGACCCGCCACGGTAGTTCAACAGCCATTCGGCGCGCATGCCTTCTTTGAGCGCGTTGAACGTGAGTCCGTACGCGCGCAGATGCTGCCGCTGCGCGTCGTCCATCGGAACCAAAAGATGCTGTGCGGCTGCCGCGTGCGGCGACGCCGCAAGAACGAAGAGCGAGAGCGAGAGAAGTCGTGTGCGACGCATTGCGATGAAAGCTATTAGGCGCGCGGAACGGCGTT
>JBFMFA010000346.1:0-4519 GCA_040753195.1 Gemmatimonadota bacterium
CCGCAACAGGTGGACGAGTTCCTTGAAGAGATCATCGCGCCGCTGCTCGCCGGCGCCTCATCCATGACAACCGCCATACCTGAGGAGGTTCGAGTATGACCGCTGTCGCAGCCACCACTCTGCCGCTGGAGCTCGTCATGCGCGGCAAGGTGCGCGACGTCTATAACGTCGACGACGGTCGCGTGCTGCTGGTCGCGACGGATCGCGTGTCGGCGTTCGACGTCGTTATGCACGAAGCCGTGCCGTACAAGGGCGCGGTCCTCACGCAGCTGACCGCTTGGTGGCTCAAGCAGCTGGAGCCACACCTCGCACACCATATGATCACCGCCGACGCCGATGACATCGCGCGCGAAGTCCCTGTCCTCGACGGCGTCCGCGATGCGATTCGCCTGCGCGCCATGCTCTGCAAACGCGTCAAGATCGTCCCGATTGAGTGCGTGATTCGCGGCTACATCACCGGGTCTGCCTGGAAGGAGTACAAGCAGTTCGGCACACTGGCCGGCGAGAAGCTGCCGGGCGGACTGGTCGAAAGCGCGCGCCTAACGCCGCCGATTTTCAGCCCTGCGACAAAAGCGGAAACGGGCCACGACGAAAACATCACGCCGAGCACCGTGCGCCAGCTCGTTGGCCCCGCCGTGGCCGACGAATTGGAGCGCCTGTCACGCTTCGTGTACGATTTCGGATGTTCGATCGCCGAGCCGCGCGGCATTATCCTCGCCGATACCAAGTTCGAGTTCGGCCAATTGGGCGATACGCTCGTCCTCGCCGACGAAGTGCTCACGCCGGACAGTTCGCGCTTCTGGCCGAAAGACCGTTATGAGCCCGGACGCTCACAGCCGAGCTTCGACAAGCAGCCGCTGCGCGACTACCTCGAGGGCGAAAAGCGCGCCGGGCGCTGGAACGGAGACGCGCCACCACCACCGCTCCCACCGGATGTCGTCGACGCAACCAGTGAACGCTACCTCGACGCCTATCGGCGCCTAACGGGAACGGCGTTGGAGATCAACCACCTCGCATGACCTTCGCTCGCGAAGGCCGGCCGTTCATCGCGATTGCCGCGCTGCTGGCGGTTTTCGCGTGGATACTCGTCGTCGCGCGCGGGGGCGTGGCCTGGACGCTGCTGGCGCTGCTGCTCAGCGTGCTGGCCGCATGGGTGGGATATTTTTTCCGCGACCCGGAGCGCACCGGCGAGCGCGGTGGCGGCCTCGTGATCGCTCCCGCGGACGGGCGCATTGTCAGCGTGGCTGAAGTGGACGAGCCGGCGTTCTTGCATAGCCCAGCGAAGCGCGTGTCCATTTTCATGAACGTGTTCAACGTGCACGTCAACCGCTATCCGGTGAGCGGTACGGTGCGCTACGTACACTACAATCCCGGGAAGTTTCTGCACGCAGCGGCCGAGAAGGCGAGTCTCGAGAACGAACAGATGTCGGTCGGGCTCGTGACCGGTCCGCCGGAGCACCGCATTCTCGTTAGGCAGATCGCCGGTCTCATCGCGCGGCGGATCGCCAACTACTCGCGCGAAGGCGAACGAGTCGAGCAGGGGGATCGCATGGGCATCATCCGCTTCGGTTCGCGGGTCGACGTGCTGCTCCCGACCAGCGCCGACATTCTCGTCCGCGTCGGCCAGCATACGGTCGCCGGTACAACCGTCCTCGCCCGGCTGTCCCCATGAAAGCCCGCCCGCGCATGATCCTGCTGCCGAACGGGTTCACGCTCGCGAACCTGTTCTTCGGCGTCTTTGCGATCGTTGAGGCATCGCGCGGCGACTTCAATCGCGCCGCCCTCTATATCGTGTTAGGCGGTGTGTCGGATGCCCTGGACGGTCGCATTGCGCGCGCGACTCGCACCGGCAGTCGCTTTGGGTCAGAGCTCGACTCGCTCGTCGATGCCATCTCCTTCGGTCTCGCACCTGCACTGCTCGTGTATTTCGCCGTGCTCAATCGCGGCGGTTGGGACTGGCTCTTCGCCTTTCTGTTCAGCGCGTGTGCCTGCATTCGCCTCGCGCGCTTCAATGTGGAGCAGGCCGGTCGCGCCAAAACGCACTTCCACGGGCTGCCAAGTCCGATGGCGGGGATGACCCTGGCCACGTACCTGTGGTTCAGCAACACGCCACTGTACACACAGACCATCATCGCCGACCTGCCGTGGCACGTCTTGCTGCGCTACATCATGCTCGGCCTCAGCTTCCTGATGATCAGCAACGTGTCGTACGCCGCCGTGCCCGTCATCGGCTATCGCACGCTGCGAGAGATTCTCGGCTCGTTCGTGGTGCTTGGAACGATCATCGGCGTGATCTTCCTGCCGCGGCAGTTCTTTTTCCCGGCGCTGATGGCGTACGTATTATACGGCCTCGGGCGGACGGTCCTCGTGGGCCTGCTCGCGCGCGTTCCGCCGCTTGGCCTCGATGAAGATGAGGACCTGCTTCCTGGGCAGGTACCTAACGAGGGGTTTTTGCATCGCCGACGACGACGGCGCGGTCGGCGTATGCGGTATGCCACGCATGGCGATGGACGTCAGCCGCTTCCCGCCCCCGCCCCTGCCCCGCCCGCTCCAAAACAGAAAGCCGAGGAACCTGAATGACTCCATTTCGTGTTGCTGTTCATATCGTGCCACGCCGTGGCATCCTGGATCCGCAGGGGAAAGCGGTGGCAGACGCACTGCACGCGTTAGGCTTCGCCGCGGTTGGCGAGGTGCATGTCGGTAAACACATCGTTTTGGACGTCACAGCTGACACTCAAGAGGATGCCGAGCGCTCTGTGCGTGAGATGTGCGACCGCCTGCTCGCCAACCCGGTAACTGAGGACTACGAACTGGCCAGCATTGCCGCTATTCACGCCGAGGCGCGCGCATGAAGTTTGGTATCGTCACCTTCCCCGGCTCCAACTGCGACGACGACGCGGTTCATGCCGTCGTGGACGCGTTAGGTGCCGAAGCGGTGCGGCTGTGGCACAAGGATCACGACCTCAAAGGCGCGGAAGTGATTGTCCTACCCGGTGGCTTCAGCTATGGCGATCACCTCCGTCCCGGCGCTATCGCACGCTTCAGCCCCATCATGCGCGAGGTGGTCGAACACGCGCGGCGTGGATTCCCCGTGCTCGGCGTCTGCAACGGCTTTCAGATCCTGTGCGAGGCAGGCGTCCTGCCGGGAACGTTGCTGCGCAACGACACGCTTCGCTTCATCTGCCGCAAGGTCACGCTGCGCGTAGAGAACGCGGACACGCTGTTCACTGGCCAGTACGAAGTCGGCCAGCTGTTGCGCATTCCGATCGCGCACGGCGACGGTCGCTATACCATCGACCCCGATGGCCTCGAGCGCTTGCGCGATCGCGGCCAAGTCGTTTTCCGCTTCCACGGCGAAAACCCCAACGGCGCGATGGACGACATCGCCGGGATCGTGAACGAGGCCGGCAACGTACTCGGTATGATGCCGCACCCCGAACGCGCGGTTGATCCACTCCTGGGCTCAACGGACGGTCTTCCGCTTTTCCAAAGCCTTCTCGCACGCGTCGGCGCCTAACGCTTCCTTTGACCTTTGACCTTTGACCTGATCTAATGGACAAAACCAGCCGCAACGAAGACGAATATTTCGCCAAGGAAGACGCCGAACTGATCAAACAGCAGCGCGCCAAGCTCGATGCCGAACGCGCGAAGGCCGAGCGCGCGTCGCACTACATGCGCTGCCCCAAGTGCGGCGGCTCGCTGATCGAAACCGACTTCCACCACATCAAGATCGACAAATGCGCAGACTGTAACGGCATTTGGTTTGACAAAGGCGAAATCGAGATGTTGGAGCACGTCGATCAATCGAACGTGCGTCAGTTCATGCGCTCTATGTTTGGACTGAAGTGGTAATGGGAGCCACTCCACGACCCGGCGATCCCGTCATCACCCGCGCGCTTGTCGCGGAGCACGGCCTAACGCCGGAGGAGTACGATCGCGTCGTAACCATGCTCGGCCGCACGCCGACGTTCACTGAGCTTGGCATCGTGAGCGCCTTGTGGAGCGAGCACTGCTCCTATAAGCACTCCAAACCGGTTTTGCGCACGCTTCCGACCAAGGCTCCGTACGTGCTGCAAGGGCCCGGAGAAAACGCGGGTGTGATTGCCGTCGGTGACGGGCTGGCCGTCGCATTCAAGATCGAATCGCACAACCACCCCTCCGCCGTCGAGCCGTATCAGGGCGCGGCGACGGGCGTGGGTGGCATCCTGCGCGATGTCTTCACGATGGGCGCGCGTCCCGTCGCCCTCCTCAACTCGCTGCGCTTTGGCTCGCTGCAGTCGGCTCGCGTGCGCTGGCTCTTTGCCGGCGTCGTGAAAGGCATCGGCGACTACGGGAACTGCGTCGGCGTGCCCACGGTCGCCGGTGAAGTCGTCTTCGACCCGGCGTACGAAGGGAATCCGCTGGTGAATGCCATGTGCGTCGGCGTTATGCGAGAAGAGGAGTTGATTCGGGCCAAAGCCGAAGGCATCGGCAATCCGATCATCGCGGTCGGTGCGCGCACTGGCCGCGACGGGATTCA
>JBFMFA010000347.1:0-4490 GCA_040753195.1 Gemmatimonadota bacterium
CAAGACCACCGTGCGCGATCTGGGCGGGAAGTTCATCGCCCCGGGGTTCATCGACAACCACACGCATTTCGCGCAGGCGGGGGCGCTGCTTACTGGCGTGAATCTGTTGGATGTCGCCGAGGCCGGCCAGTTCGTTAGGCGCGTGCGCGAGGCGCGTGACCGGTTGCCGCGCGGCGCGTGGATCGTGGGCGGTGAATGGGGTGCTTATGAAGCGTTTGCCCAGGGCTCAACGGGATCGCCATCCGTCACGACACCATCAAAGCCGGCGTTCGCGCCACATCGCGCGTTGATCGACTCGATTACTCCTGAGTCGCCAGCGCTTTTGAGCAAATGGGACCGCAGCATGTGGCTCGCGAATGACCGCGCGCTCAGCGCGGCCGGTGCCACATGCGCCTGGGACGGTGTGGAGTGCGAGAACGGTCAGACAACGGGTCGCCTAACGCCAGCCGCCGCCGATCGCGTGCGCGCCGTGATGCGACCGAAACCTCTGGAACAACGTCTCATCGAATCGCGTACGGCGCTCAAACATCTCAACGAACTTGGCGTCACCACGATCCACGACAACACGACGCCGGAACAGTTCGAGGTCTATCAAGAGCTCAAAAGCCGTGGTGAGCTGACGGTACGCATCTATGGACGTCCCACGCTCGACAAATGGGATGAGCTGCGCGCTGTGGGAATCAGACACGGCTTCGGCGACGAATGGATCAAAGTCGGCGGACTCAAAGGCTTCGTCGACGGCATCATGGGGAACTCCTCAGCGCGCTTCTATGAGCCGTACATAACGAGCGGCAAGCTGGGCGAATGGCGCACCATGATGGAACCTGCCGGCAACATGCAGAAGCTCCTGTTCGGAGCCGACTCGTCGGGGCACTGGCCGCAAATTCACGCCATCGGCGACCACGCGATCGACACGCTGCTCACCATGATGGAAACGGTGATGAAAACGAACGGCCCAAAAGAACGGCGCTGGCGCGTGATTCACACACAAGTGATTCGCGGGCCCGAGGTCGCTCAGCGCATGGCGCGCCTCGGCCTGATCGCTGAAGTCCAGCCGTACCACGCGATCGACGACATGCGCTGGATGGAGCCGCGCATCGGACAGCGCGCGCGCTGGGCGTACGCGTTCAAGACGCTGCAAAACGCCGGCGTGCGGCTCTCGTTTGGCAGCGACTGGCCCGGGACCAACGCCGCGTGGTATACGGCGTCGCCGCTCACGGGGATGTACGCCGCTGTCACCCGTCAGACGTTAGGCGGCGAACCCAAGGAAGGGTGGTTCCCTCAGGAACGCGTCGATGTGGAGACGGCGATGCGAGCATACACCGTCAACAACGCGTGGGTCGCCGGCGAGGAAAAGATCAAGGGTCGCCTCGCGCCGGGTTATCTCGCGGATCTTGCGGTGGTCGATCGCGATCCGTTCAGCATTGCGCCGAGCGCGCTGAAGGATCTGAAAGTGGTCCTAACGATTGTCGGTGGGCGCGTGGTACACGAGAAATAGTCGCTAGTTGCTAGTTGCTCGCAGAGAGTGACTCTACGCCCTCTAGCAACTAGCAACTAACTGTTATGCCCGTCTCCGCAACTCCAGCCGGCCGTTGCCGGAGGACATTCGCACGCGACGGCCACCAGTGCCGATCTGCCCGCGCACGTGGCCTTCGCGGAAACGTCCCTGCAGCGTCATCGGGAAATCCGTCACGAAGTGACCATTCCCTGTATCCGCGCTCAACTCACCATTGAATCCATCGGGCACCGTGATGCGCACCGAACCGTTCCCCGTAGTGAACTCCATGTCGCCATCGAGGCGCAATTCGTCCATCTCGACCTCGATGTCACCGTTGCCGCTCGATGCGTTCACCGGACCGCGCGTCGAGCGAACGCTGATGTCGCCGTTGCCGCTCGAGACCTGCACAGGGCCGGTCGTGCGGTCGATCCATACCTCGCCGTTGCCTGACGAGGCTTCCAGCTCACCGAAGACGTTCGTTATGCGCATTTTCCCGTTGCCGGTCGAGATGTGCGCCTCACCACCGATGCCGTCGACCGACACTTCACCGTTCCCAGTACCGGCGTGCACGCGCACATTGCGCGGAACGTTGACGGTGATATCGACGGCCAGGCGTCGGTTGCGCCACCAGCGGCCATTGCGGTTCCCGCCGCGGATGCCACGCTCGCTGCATTCGTCGTCCTCTGTGACCAGCGCGCAGATCGTTAGGCCGTTACTGGAGCGGATGACCTGAAAGGCGATGTCTTCGTAGTCCGCGTTGCGCACGTCCTTTTCGCCGCGGAACACGACCCGGTCGTTGGAGGATGGCTGAATAGTCAACTTGCCGTTCGGCGTGAACACACGCAGGGTGCCGCCGGAAGCGACCGCCTCTGACAGTGAAAAAACGCGATCGCCGCGCCCGACAAGCTCCTGGGCACCGAGGAGTGTGGTTGGGAGGAGCAACGCGGTAGCGAGAACGGGGACGTTGAAGCGCATGCGAGTCTCGGATGTTCGGGGACGGGCGGGGACGTACGATTCGACAGCGCGAGGGGTGTCAGGGATTGAACGGTCGCACTACAGGAGAATCAGTCCGCGGCGCACACCAATCGCTACCGCGGCGGCGCGGCTATCAGCTCCCAACTTCGTAAATAGAGACTGCACATGGGTTTTCACCGTGTGGGCAGATATCTCCAGCCGCGCGGCGATCTCCTTATTCGCGAGCCCATCGGCGACGAGACTGAGAATTTCCAGTTCGCGCGGGGTCAACGGCTCCGCCGAAGCCGCGCGGACGTGGCGCGCGGTTCGGACGGTCGGTACCACGGAGGCCGCCGCCTCGCGCGTGAGTGTCACGAGCCCAGCTCCCGCAGACTGCACTGCCGCATGCAGTTCGTCCGCGCTCGCGTCCCGCGGCAACACAGCGACGACGCCACGAGTCAGCGCGTCGGCGATCCACAGCGGCGAGGCGTCATCGACGAGTACGACAAAGAGCGGCGCGCGATGCGCCAGATCCGCGCTGAGATCCAGCGGTATGACAAGATCGTTCTCCGACTGTACGGACAGCACAACGACGTCGACGTCTCGCGACGCCACAGCCGCCGCGTCGGTCAGGCGCTCGGCTGCGTGCACAACAACCGTCGACGCCGAACCGGCGAGAAGGGCGACGAGCCCCGCACGCTCAACCGCGGTCGGGGCGACGACCGCGACGCGCGTCGTTAGGCGGCCCACATCTCGGTCGACCACGCGGATCGTCCGACCGTTGCGTTGAGAAAGTTCGCCACCACGTCGACGGGAATCGCCGCACCGAGTCCGGACACGATCATCGCGTTGATCCCAACGAGCCGCCCGGAAGCATCCACGAGCGGCCCTCCGGAATTCCCCGGCGCGAGCTGAATATCCGCCGCGATCCAGCGCGGATCGCCGGCATCGTCCCGTACGACGTGATGGACGATTCCTAACGCGAGTGCATTGGCGACGCCGAGGGGATGACCGAGCGCCAGCGTCAGCGAGCCTGGTCGTAGCGCCGCGGGCTCACCGAGCGGCGCCGGGTGTAGCCCGCGTACGGGTATCGCGACGGCGGCGAGATCGATGTCGCGGTCGCGCGCAATTACTTCGCCGTGGACGCGATCACCCGTCGGCAAGGTCACTGTGTGGCGCCCTCGCGTTGCGACGTGCGCGTTGGTGACAACCAGTCCGTCGGGATGCCAGATCACGCCGCTCCCGGCCTGCACGCCGCCACGAGACTTGGCTGCCAGCGCAACCGTGTACGACCGAACGAGCTGCGCCAGCGACGACATCTCGTGTGTGAGAAGTTCGCCTGCCGCCTCGCGAAACCTGTGTGTGCTCATCTTAACGCCTCCGTGAACGGCGCGCGGTATCACGCTCGTTAGGGCGTTCACCGACTGTCACGCGCACCGTTTGCCGCTTCCCCGCTCGAATGAGAACGACGTCCACAGTCGTGCCAATCCGCTCGGACGACAGCAATGCGAGTAACTCACCGGGGTCTTCGATAGTTTCGCCGCCGACGTTCACGATCACGTCACCGAGCAAGACACCAGCGCTTTGTGCCGGTCCACCGCTGTCGACACCGACAACCATCAGGCCCACCTCTTGTTCGACCGAGAGCGTGCGTATGAGATCGTCCGGAATGCGAACCGGCTGGCCGGCGATCCCGATGTAGCCGCGCCTTACGCGGCCGGTCGTCTGCAGTTGCTCGGCGACTCGCGAGACCGTTGATGCGGGGATGGTGAGTGCGGCCGCTCGTGAAAGCGCGGAGGAGTTAATGCCGAGGACGCGTCCGCTCCCATCGACAAGCGGACCTCCGGAGAATCCATCGTAAATCGCGAGATCGAGTCGGACGAATTTGTCAATACGGCCGCCGTGCCATGTGCGCCATTCACCACCGAGCGCGCTCACGATGCCGAGCGACGCGGTGACGGAGGAGCCGGGCCTGCCTAACGCGAGTACAAGTTGGCCCACGCGGAGGTCGGCGTCGCCGCCGATGGCCGCTGCGGTC
>JBFMFA010000348.1:0-4490 GCA_040753195.1 Gemmatimonadota bacterium
GTCACAACGGGACCGACAGCAAAGTCGTGCAGTGGATCCGGCCCACGCGCGGAGCGGGACTGCTGCGGTATTCTCATCCTGAGCACGCCGCTAAAGTCGATTCAGCGGGGCGCGCGTGCGGCACGTGCCACGGAATGCCGGACCAGCCGATGATGGTTGTCCGCCGGGCCTCGCCGGAGTCATGCCTAACGTGTCACACGCATCGCGCCACGGCGCACCTCGCTGACGACAATCGGTGTGGGTCGTGTCACGTGGCTGTGACGGCGGCGCGGGGACTAAGCCGCGAGCGCATCGCCACCTTCCCGCTCCCCCCGTCGCACGAACGCGCGCACTTCCTCTCCGACCACGCGCCCACCACGGAGCTGGCGTCGCGCTCGTGCGCGACGTGCCACGCACGCGAGTCGTGCGCGCGCTGCCACGTCAATGCCTCAACGCAGCCGATCATCGCCGCCCTGGCGCCTGACGAGCGCATCGCCGCGATCGTCGCCACGAAGGAGCCGGTCTACAACACGCCGGCTGACCATGGCTCCGACGACTTCGCTTGGGGGCACGGTGAGAAAGCGCGCGGGAGCATCGCCCGCTGCGCCACCTGTCATGCGCGCCCGAGTTGCAGCACATGTCACACGGGACCGGGGGCGTCGGATGTGATCCAGCAGGTGCCTAACGCAGAGCCCGGCGCCGCGCCCGGTGTGCGCCTGGAGCATCAGCGCTCGCGCGGACCGAGCCCAGCCGCTGTCACAACGGTTGCGCAGATGCCGCAGCCACCTCGCGGCCGGGTGCATCGCGTGCGCGTGCACGATGCGGCGTTCAAAACGGAACACCGTGTCGCCGCCGGGGCCGGCGCGTTGAACTGCGCCGGCTGTCACGCCACGAAGTTCTGCTCCGACTGCCACACGGGCGAGCTGTCATCTACACGGCTCTTCCACAAGGCGAATTTCGCCCAGAGCCACGCGACGTCATCGTATGGTCGTGAAGCCGATTGCGCGTCGTGCCATAACGCGGAGGCGTTCTGCCGCGCGTGTCACACGCAGTCTGGCTTGACGTCGCGCGGCCGCCTGGATGTTGCCTATCACACCGCGCAGCCGCAATGGCTGCTACAACACGGACGAGCGGCGCGGCAGGGCCTGCAGAACTGCACCAGCTGTCACCTGCAGCGCGACTGCCTAACGTGTCATTCGACCACCGGCTGGGGGATCAGTCCACACGGGCCAGGCTTCGACGCGTCGCGCGAGGCGAAACGCGCGCCGGTCATGTGCCTGGCCTGTCACGTCGAGATTCCAGGGAGACCAAGGCCTTAGATAGGTCAAAGGTCAGAGGTCAAAGGTGAAAGCGTTCGCAGGGCGTTTGGCCGCCGATGGCAGACAGCTTTGCCCGGCTTCTGGACGAAGACGCGGTTCGGCACCGGTCCAGTACAAGCTGTTGGCCATGATGCAAAACCCTGTCGCGGCGAACACCCACATCGCGACACCCACGAACGCCGGGAACGCCAGCCACCACAGCGAAAAGCTCAGCGCCAGTGTCGTGGCGACGATGAGGTTGACGCCCACGGCAAGGTAAATGCGCCGCTCGAGGTACCACGCATCGGTCTGCATGAAGTACAGTTTGCCGGTGCCGTCGCGGCCTAACGCCGGCGTGAAGCCCATACGCTTCAGCAGATTGCCGATCACACAGAAGCCGGTGAGCGAAACCGTAATCGACGCGGCAGCCAGCACATAAATGGCCACCGCGAAGAGCGGCTCCACGAACGTGGCGAGCGCGGTCGCAATCAACAGCACGGTCCCGGCGATGAGCCACACGGTTCGCTCGATGTACCACCGATTCGTGGGGACGATGTACAGACCGGATCGAAAGGACATAAACACATCCTCGTTAGGGTGACACCATGAGGTTCGACAGAGCAAATCGTGTTGTCGAAATTACGCGCGAACGCGAATTCTTCAACACGACTTGTGGGCAAGGGTTATCGCTTATGTCCCCGTTGCAGATGTTTGAGGCGCAGGTACTCTTCGCGCTCGCGTTCTTCGAGCGTTCGCTTGATCGTGGTCATCTGCATGTCCAGCTCCGGCATCAGCCGCTGCTCCAACGTGCGCAGATGCCGCGTCTGCTGCGCCACCGCTTCGCCGATGCGTCTGATGCGTTGCTCGGCTGCCGCTGCATCGAGTAACAGTTCCGTCAGTTCCTCGAAGCGACGCGTCGCGTCACTTGTCGTCGGTCCGACTGATCCTGGCGCAACGCCTCGCGCATCGAGCATGCGTTGTATCGAAGGGCGTCCGACAATCTCCGACACGCTAATGCCCCACAGCTGCGCCGCTTCGACGTGCACGGCAAGCTCCCGCGACGGGCCGCCGATGGCGCGCAAGCCAGCGAGACCATGCATTGCCAGCGCCGAGAGCAACGAGCCGTACGCGTCGCGGAATCCCTCGGCGATGCGTGTACGGATATCGGCGGCGGGCCGCGCCAGCCGAAACAACTCGCGCACGAGCGCTTCACGTCGCCTGCGCAGCAGAACGGCGCCGCGTTGAACCTGCTTCAGGCGCTGCCGAGCACGCAGCAGGTTGATGCGGGTCGGCGCGAGCCGCGAGCCGCCCGTCATGGCGCGTGTCCAGCGACATCACCTAACGAGCACTGCGCCTTCCACGTGTCCTCGCTTAGCCGTCCGAGATCTTCGCGCGGCAACCCTTTGATCAACGCCCAACCGAGATCGAGTGTCTCGGCGATCGTGCGCCGATTGCGACCCTGCGCGATCAACTCGCGCTCGAAACGATCCGCGAAAGCGAGCGCGCGCCGCTCCGCTGCCGGCAATCCCGTCTCGCCGAGTATTGCCGCCATGACGCGCGCTTCACGGCCACGCGCGTACAACGCGTACAGCTGATCGGACCACTGCCGGTGCTCGGGCCGCGTTTTCTCCTTTCCGATGCCGGCGCTCATGAGCCGCGAGAGCGATGGCAGCACGTCGATCGGAGGATACAGACCGCGCCGATGCATGTCGCGATCGAGAACGATCTGCCCCTCGGTGATGTATCCGGTGAGGTCGGGGATGGGATGCGTGATGTCGTCGTCAGGCATCGTCACGATGGGAAGCTGTGTGATCGAACCGCTGCGCCCGTGCAGGACGCCGGCTCGTTCGTACAGCGTTGCGAGGTCGGTGTACATGTACCCGGGGTAGCCGCGGCGCCCAGGGATTTCCTCACGCGCCGTCGCGATCTCTCGTAAGGCTTCGCAGTAGTGCGTGACGTCGGCGATGACCACGAGCACGTGCAGTCCGAGATCGAACGCGAGATACTCAGCCGCCGTTAGGCCGACGCGCGGTGCCAAAAGGCGCTCGACTGCCGGATGACTCGCCTCGTTGAGATAGAGGACCGTGTGTTCCAGCGCGCCGCTATCGCGGAAGCGGCTGAGGAACTCTTCGGTCTCGCGCGCCGTGATACCGACGCCGACGAAGACGACGGCGAATGGTTCGCCGCGCGGCGCGCGCGCCCCTTCGACGATTTGTGCGGCAAGCTCCAAACCGGGCAAGCCCGGCCCGACGAAGATCGGCAGCTTCTGGCCGCGCACGAGTGTGTTCAGACCATCGATGGCGGAGATTCCGGTTTCGATGAAATCTGCGGGCGGAGCGCGTCGCGCCGGGTTCATCGGCGCGCCGTCGACCGGCCGGATCGCTTCGCCAACGGGAGCCGGCAGGCCGTCGATCGGCGCCCCCACGCCGTTGAGTGCGCGGCCAAGCAGCTCGCGTCCCACAGTGGCCGTGGCAACGCTGCCCGTTAGGGTGAGCTGCGCGGCCGCTGGAGCGAGTCCTACCGTGTCGTCGAGCACCTGCACAACGGTGATTTTGTCGCCTGCCTCGATGATTTGTCCGCGACGATCGAGCTGGTTAGGCGTGTGAATCAACACCCACTCGCCGAGCGCGGCGCGTTGCGTGCCGGTGAGGAAGAGCAGTGGACCTGCGGCGGACGTAGCTCCGTCGTACGTACGCGCGATGCGGCTCATGTCGACGACCCTCCAACCATCGCGTGTGGCTTCGCTCTCGGCAGTTTGGCCGCAACGTCGTTGGCTGCAGTCAGCGCCGCCTGCGCGCACGCGTCGAGCGCTTCTGGCGCGGCTTCGCGCAACCTAACGAGCAGCTGCCGCACGCTGTCCAGTGGCAGTCTCTCGGAAGCGACGCCGTTATCGATCGCGCGCAATCCGGCTTGATACAGGGCGCGGATGGCCGTCGCCAACGCGTACGTTTTTTGGACGCTGGACGACGCATCGTGCGGATGAAACGCGTTCTGCTGCAGCAGCACTTCGCGCACGATGCGCGCGACGTCCATGATGAAGCGGTCGCGGGGCTCGAGTGCGTCAGGACCGACCAGAGCTGCGACGTCGCGCAATTCACGCTCGCGCTGAAGCAGCGTCATCAGTTCGCCGCGCACTGCTTGCCAGTCGGCCGCGACCTCCTGCGCGAACCAACGCGCACAGGTGTCGGCGTAGAGCGAGTAGCTCGTGCTCCA
>JBFMFA010000349.1:0-4482 GCA_040753195.1 Gemmatimonadota bacterium
TGTTCTGCTGACCGGCACTCCCGACGATCGGCGCATCCGGTTCCACGACGGCGTAACCAAGCCTGACGAGGAACTGCATCGAACGCGCGCCGAAGTTCGGGAACTGATTCTTGTTGAACGTGCGCGCGCCGCGGTCGTACTCCTCCTGGCCGGCGAACTCACGCGGATAGAACCAGAACATGGCCGGCAGGCGTGTGCCCTTTTGATAGTCCGGCGGCAGGGAGACGTTGACCTTGAACTTGAAGCCGTCGGGGCGTTCGACGATGAAGCTCTCCCTCGGCGCCTTCGTTAGGTCCGGCGTGTAGTCCTGGTTCTGCGTGATCTGCGTCGTCTGATCGCCGTTGCGATAGAACGCTTGTGGCACCTGCGTCTCGGATTCGCGCGACACGACGAGCTTCTTGCTGTCGAGATCGTGGAATGCCACGACGCGCTCGAAAACGCCGTTGTTTTCACTTTCATACACACGGGTCTTCGCACCGGACTTGATGTTCACCCGGTCGATGAACGTCTTGGGACCATTTTCCAGTGGGTTGCGATCGTACTTCGTGCCGTAGAGGTAGACCGACTCACCGTCGGTGGACGTCTGCACCTCTTTGTTCCCGGTGTTGCCGCCGCCAAAACCGAAGCCGCCACCGAAGCCACCGCCGCCGCCTAACGTCCCGCGCTTCATCACGAGCGAGCCCGGATTGGCATAGACGTCATCGGCACGATAACGCGCCAGCGTGTGCCGACGCGTCGGCTCGCTGAGGATCACCGCGTATTCGTGCGTCTGCTGACCTTGCCGCTCCGAAAGGAACAGCGTCTTCATGTCGCTGGAATAGCGATGCGTCGCGATGCGCGTGTTGCTTTCGTAGATCGGCTTCGCATCGCCGGCGCCGAACGGTGCGGCCCAGTGCATGACACGGTCACGGCGTCGCGGGCCATTCGCGCTGTCACCTTGGGCCGCCGCGGTATCGCGCCGCGCCGGCGCCTCCTGCTCGAGATACGTTAGGCCCAGTCCGTCAGGGCGCCACGTTACTTCGCGCTTCCCAGACTGCTCCTGACCGCCGCCTGCTCCCGGAGCGGCGACCGCGCGAGCAGTGTCGACACCAAGGTTGAGCGGCCGATCCTGAACCTTGGCGAGCACCTTACCGTCCGTGTCCCAGATTTCCTCGACGCTGCCGAAGTTGTTCACCGGCACTACGTACGAAAACGGCTTCACCATGCGGGTGATTCGCAGGTACTTCCCGTCAGGCGCCGGATCGATTTCGCGCACCATCGTCGGTGTGCCGACGTTTTTCACGGCCTTTGTCTTTACATCGATCAGGGCGACTTGACCCGTCGCATGCCACTCGAGCAGCGCCTGATCGTGCGGCGTCGCCATCAGGCTCTGATATGTGCGCAGTCGATTTTTGTCGCTCTCTTCGGCGAGCTTGACGCGCGGTCCCTGCGGAACGGCGGGCGCGACTGGCTGCGCGGGGCGGTTCGCCGGGACCAGAACGGTCGCGATCTGCGCGCCGTTCCCGGTCCAGTCAAAGCTCGTCGCGAGCGTTGCCAGCACGGGGGTCCGCGTGATCTGCGCGGATTTGCCCGCGAGGTCGGACACGTAAATGTGCGTCGCATCGGGCGTGTGCACGTAGTACGCGACCGCCTTACCATCCGGGCTCCACGTCGCGTTGGAGGTGCGCGCGCCTGAAGGTACCTGCACGGTGACCTTGTTGCCGTTCGTCGTCGATACCAACTGCAGCCCGACGTTGTTGCGAATCGTTAGGGTTCGGTTGCGATTCGCTCGGAAATCGATGAACAGCCCGCCGAGCTCATGGAACGGCTTCGAGAAGACGTCCATGGTGACCGGGCCATCGCCGATCTCATTGATGAACCACATCTTGTCCGCGGAGACATTGCTCACCGAGACGTTGAGGTGGCGAGGAGCGAGAACGGCCGAGCTGATGGGATCCGGCGGCCTAACGAATGTCTCGGCGCGGATCAGTTCATCGGTACTCGTGTTCTGCGCCGCGAGCGGCGCAGCGAGGATAAATGCGCTCACGACGAGCGCGGTGCGGGAACGAATGAGCGTCATGACAATCCTCATGAAGGGCGCGGGGGCACGCACAGGTGCCTTTCGTCTACGGCTACCACCCGGTGTATGCTGGGGAGCATCAGGGTAGAGTCTGACGCGCAGCCAGTAGTGCCGCCAGATGCAAGCGACGAGGGCGGGCGATCGCCGGATTACGCAGGCCGTGTTATGCCGCTCCCGCAGGCGAGGGTGGCTATGTCGTCGCCGCCACCACCGGTGGTTCGACGTCCATCCTGCCGTTCACCGTCGTCTCCTTCACGCCCAACAGGATCCGGTCCACGGCTTCGACACCCTGTAGCGAGGAGTGGTCCTGGTTCGAGACCTCATAGCGCCATGCACCGAAGCGCCCGCGACTGAGGATCGACATCCCCTCGAGCTTGGGCAGGACCGCCGCGAGCACCTCGTCGCGCTCCAGCCAAGGCGTCGGATAGCCACGTGCGAGGCGCCGGTGCCAGCGCGTCACGATTTGCGTCTGCTCGTTGATAAATCCCATGCGACGGAAGCCGGTGATCGTGTCGTCCACGATCTTGTGGCTGTCCACGGGCTTCACCGGTGACTCGCTGACCTCGGCCATCAAGGACCATTGTTCGCCAGGCCGCGCGACGTTGTTCGGCGAGTAGTTGCTGAACACCGTGGCGCGATAGAACGGCGTTTCCGGCTCGGGGAAATACATCCAGCATTTCGTGCGGAGATCGGCCGGCGGTTGTCCCTGGAAGCCGACGCCGATGATGTGACTCGCCGAATACACGAAGCGGTCGGCGTATGCTTTGAGCTCCGGGGGGTGGTCGAGCGCGCCAAGGAGCAGGTCGAGCGGGATGCTCGAGATCAGATAGTCGTAGCTGTCACTGCCGCCGTCGGCGAAGTGCACGCGCTTGGCGCGTGGTTCGATGGCGAGGACGTTCGTGTCAAACGACAAGCGCTCGCTGGGGAGCTTTTCGGCCACGGCACGCCAGATCGCTCCGGTGCCGCCGTGCAGCGGAAAGCGGAAGGTCGCGTTAGGCCCCCAGCTCACATCGTCTTTTTGATGGACGAGGTTGCGCAGAACGCGTGTGAGATCGACGGTAGCAACGCGTTCTCCCATCCAGCCGACGCCCAATTTGCTGGGCGGGTAGGCCCACACTTTCATGTTGTACGGATACATGAAGACGTCGCACAGGCCGCGGCCGAAGGCTTTATGGAGCCAATCGGCAAACGTCGGCGTGAGGCGCGAGGCGTAGGTCGCGTCAGAGCCATTTTTCTGTAGCTCGAGCAGGCCCTCGAGGCAGGCCATCAGATCGTTAGGCGGCAGCCGCCAGATATTGTTCTGCAGGGGGTATGGGATCCAGCGATCGCGCATGCGCACCCATGCTTCGCGTTCGTGCTCCACCCACGCCTCACCTAACGCCTCGCGCATGAGGTTGTCGAAGTACCGCCAGTGTGAGAAGAGGACGTGCCCGCCGAGGTCCCACGTAAAGCCGTTGTCGTCGACCACCGATGATGCCAGTCCACCGGCTTCACTGGCTCCTTCCACGAGCCGCCAGTTGGTGTGGCCGTGCTCCTGCAGGCGCCACGCGGCGCTGAGACCGGTCGGCCCGGCGCCGATTATGAGTATGCGTGGTTCTGTCATGCGGCTCTCAGCTTGGCGCGAAACGCGAGAAGCTGGCTCCAGGCCCGCGCGCAGAACTTGATCAACTTCCAGCGACGGATGGACACCGTTCCCGTCGTGCGATCCCGGTGCCCGACCTCTACGAATGCAATCTTGGCTCCACTGCGCGCTGCGTGCACCGCAAAGAAGATCGACGGGGCGAGCGTGTCAGCCGGAATGAAGGGCTCTGCTGAGCGCCACAGCTCACGCCGGAAGACTTTGAAGGGGATGTTCGCGTCGCGCAGTCGCACACCAAAAAGGAGAGTAAGGGACGTTCGGATCACCCGCGTGAGGACGCGCCGTAAGCGCGCATCGTTACGGACTCGCCGCACGCCAAACGCGGCGTCGTGCCCGTTTTGGACTTGTTGCCAGAGTGTCGCGAACGCTTCGAGGGGGATCTGGTTGTCGCTGTCGATCAGGAAGATGTACTCGCCGCGCGCCGTATCGAGCCCGGTGATGAGCGCTGGCCCGTGCCCGCCGTTTTTTTTGTGAACCGCGTGCACGCGCGGGTCCGCCGTGGAGAGCTGATCGAGAATGGCCCCCGTGTTGTCGCGTGAGCCGTCATTGACCGCAATCAGCTCCGCGTTAGGCACCACCTTGAACACGTGTTCCTGAACCGCGCGGACGGCGGTTTCCACGCCATCTTCTTCGTTGTAGGCGGGCATGATGACGCTGAGCGTCGGTCGACGATCGCTCATGGCGTCGTTTCTCCGTCTTTGCCCTGGACTCGGTAAGTCCAGAGCATTGGGGCGTCGGCCACGCGTTCACGTTGTGTCAGCGCCAGGCCTGGTGGTAAGTGAGC
>JBFMFA010000350.1:0-4480 GCA_040753195.1 Gemmatimonadota bacterium
ACGATCGACGTCGAGCCCTGTCATCGAAACGAGGATGACACCGTTGATGTAGATCTGATGATCGGAGAGCAAATGACCGGCGAGTCCGGAAGCGCGTGTCGTGCCATAACTCTCACCGATGAGGAACTTCGGCGAATTCCAGCGATCCTTGCGCACGAGATACAGCCGGATGAACTCACCGACCGATCGGATGTCGGAGAGCTTGCCGTGGAACTTGTGCAGCTCCTCGCCTTCTTCCATGCGACTGAAGCCGGTCGCGATCGGGTCGATGTACACGATGTCGGCGACGTCGAGGATCGACGCGGAGTTGTCGGCGACGCTGCCCGGCGGGCGTAGCGCAAACCCTTCTTCGTCGTACACGACGCGGCGCGGACCTGTGTATCCCATGTGCATCCACACGGACGCGGTGCCCGGCCCGCCGTTGAACGAAAAGACCAGCGGCCGCTCGCGAACGTTGGTGACGCCGTCTTTGGTATAGGCGATATAGAACATGCGCGCGAGCGTTTTGCCGTTCTCGCGGATCGGCAGCCATCCGGCTTCCGCTGTGTACGCGACCTGGGCGTTGCCGATGCGGATGCTGTGTTGTGTGACGACAGCCGAATCGGGGAGGAGCTTGGCCTCCGGCCCGGCCTTGTTAGCAGCGTTTTGTCCGGCGGGCAGTGGAGCCGCTTGGGGACTCCCGGTTCGCGCAATTGTCAGCAGCGCGATTAGGGTGAGTCCGGAGAGGGGGACATGACGGGGCTGGCGTCGCGTGGTCATGGGCTCAATCGAAATGGTGAAAACCTGTGGCGCACGATAGCATAGCGCCACGTTGCAAAGTGCGTCAGCATGTCTCCATTCCCAATCCTCGTGGGAGTCGCTGTTCTCGGAGGCCGATCATGAAACGTCTGCTGGCGACTGGCGTGACTTGTGTCGCCCTGCTCAGCGGTGTTCTTCTCGTGCGGACAGCACGGTATGGGCAAGATCAACTTGCTGTCGAGCCGGCGTCCATGATCTCGATTCCATCGGGCGCTGCCGAGCGCCTCGCTGCTGCGGTGAGGCTTCAGACGATCTCGCACGAGGATCCCGACGCATTCCGCGCGGACGCGTTCGAAGCGCTACACGAGCAGCTGCGTGCTGCCTTTCCTCAGGTTCACGCAACACTGAAGCGCGAAACGGTCAGCGCCCACAGTCTCCTGTACACATGGGTCGGCAGCGATACATCCCTCAAACCAATTCTCCTTGCAGGACACTTGGATGTCGTCCCCGTGGAGGCGGGTACCGAGGAGCAATGGCAAGAAGATCCATTTGGTGGTCGCATCGCCGACGGGTTCATCTGGGGACGCGGGGCCATCGACAATAAGTCGGCTGTTGTGGGTATGCTCGAGGCCGTGGAGTTGCTCCTGCATGAAGGTTTCACACCGAAGCGGACGGTCTACCTTGCATTCGGACACGATGAAGAGGTGGGAGGAACGCAAGGCGCGCGTGAGATCGCGAATCTGTTGAAGCGTCGCGGCGTTGCGTTGCAGATGGTGCTCGATGAAGGAGGCGTGATCAGCGAACGCATTTTGTCTGGCGTCGACGAACCAGTTGCGATGGTCGGTATTGCCGAGAAAGGGTTTGTGAGCGTCGAGCTAACCACGCGTGGTGCAGGCGGACACTCATCGCTACCGCCGCCACAAAGCAGCATTGGGGTTTTGAGCGCGGCGATCGCGCGTTTGGAATCGAAGCCGATGCCCGCGCGACTCGACGGACCGACGCGCCAACTGCTCGATCGGATTGGGCCCGGTTTTCCTTTTGCTCGGCGTGTTGGGCTCGCGAACCTGTGGCTGTCGCGTCCGTTGGTCCTACGCGGCCTGGAGCGCAGCTCGACAACCAACGCTATGGCGCGGACAACCACGGCCGTGACGATTTTCCAGGCGGGGACAAAGGACAACGTTCTCGCCAGCCAGGCCAGGGCGGTCGTCAACTTCCGCATTGTACCCGGCGACAGCATAGCCGGCGTGCTGGCGCACGTTCGGCGCGTGGTCGCTGACGAGCGGGTCGAGGTCAAGATCGCAGGCCGCTTCTCTGCGGAGCCATCATCGATTTCGAGTACGGATTCGGACGCGTTCCGCGCGCTCGAACGGGCTATCCGCCGCGTGGCGTCGGACGTCATCGTCGCGCCGTATCTGGTGATCGTCGCGACGGACTCGCGCTACTACGGCGATCTGAGCGCCGGCATATTTCGCTTCTTGCCGCTGCGCCTAACGCAAGAGGATCTGGCGCGAATGCACGGGAGCAACGAGCGCGTCGCCATCCGGCACTACGAGGATGCTATTCGCGTGTATCGACAGCTCATGATCGACGCCGCGGGGACCTGAGGTCACGTCCCGCGCTCGTCTACCTCGAAGCTGAAGAGCATGCCGCTCTCATGATGTTCAGCGATGTGGCAGTGAGCCATCCAAACACCAGAGTTTGTAACGTCGAACAGGATGTCGACAGTCTGGCCCGTACGGACGAGCACCGTGTCTTTCCACACGAGGTTCGGTTCGACGACGCCATCGCGAGAGAGAATAAGAAACCTTCCGGCCCCGTGTATGTGGAACGGGTGGTGCATCGGATGATCCGAGTCCATTTCGTTCACCAGGCGGATCTTCACTCGATCACCAACGCGAAAACGCCACTTGATCGCTGTTCCGACCGCGCCGGTCGCGCGGTCGATCACCTTCCAGCGCATGTTCTGCTGCGTCGTTAGGCGATTCAGTTCGACCATGTCGTCTTCCCACTCGATCCCGCGTGTATTCTCACTCGGGCTCGCGGTTTCCGGTGCATGGTGTGGTGCGCCAGTGACGGCGCTTCCATCACCTTCAGGTCCATGCATGTGATGGGCGCTCCGTTGCACAAGCTGTGCTGGTACGAGCTTCATCCCACACTTTGGGCAGCGACTCGGCCGTTCGTCTCGCACATCCGGGTGCATCGGACAGGCGTACTCTGTCGGCGAGTTGGCCGACGGCATACCCATGTCCATCTCCGCCACGAGCGCGAGGATTTGATCTGGCTGGGCATTCAAATACGCCGCAATGCCTTCCCGCTCCGCGACCAGATCGGCATGGCTGTGCAATAGCGCGAAATCCGTGGCCAGGATTGGATTCGCCTGTTGGTCGCTGACGCTCACGGAGGCAAGGGGGTACGTCCGGTTCGGCGTGCGGTGTTCGAGTGTAAGTGCACCTGCGCGATGAAACAGCACGTCTACAACGGCCCGTTCGGAAGGTGCCAGCACCACGTTATCGATATGCGCTTCGTGCTCGTAATGGCCGCTATCGCCTCCAACGAGCTTCATGCGAGCGCCGGGAAGGGCGACGTTGAAGACGCGTGTGTTTGCTGTGTTCGTCAGATACAAGCGCACGACTTCGTGCTTGCGTGCGGCAAGCGAAAGACTTGGACTACCGTTCACCAAGAGCACATTGCCGAAGCGGCCCATCGCCGTGTAGTTCGTGTGCGAGGGACTGAATGGCGCAATTCTGCCGTGTTCCACGAGCACATCGTCGAGCGTGAGCGCCACTTCACGGTTAACGGGCGGCCAGTAGTGCGGCTCCTCCGGCGCAACGACAATGTTGCCGTACAATCCCATTTCCTGGGCGTAGTCCTCACGGATGTGTGGGTGGTACCAGTACACTCCCGGGTCGGGAAACGTTAGGCGGTAACGAAAGCGATCTCCGACCTTTAGCGGTGTTTGTGTCGCGTGTGTTCCGTCGTATCGGTTCTCCAAGCGCAACCCGTGCCAATGAACCGTGGCCTCGAGGTCACCGTCATTGACCACGTTGATCGATATCTCGCATCCTTGTTGCACGCGAAGCGTGGGGCCGGGAATCGAACCGTTATACGCCAGCATCCGCACCGTGGCATTGCCCAGATGCTTGGCTACGGGCGCTATGCGGAGGTCGAAGTGGGCCCCGGGATCCAACGCGATCATCTGCGGCGCGATGGCTTCGGGTAGTCCTGTGGGATCCGTCGGAAAATCCGTTCCCGGGCTGGTCATAGGCAGAAACGGGCGGAAGGGGAAGGGGAGCTGGCGGAAGCATACCGCGGCGACCACGCGCCCCTCAATACGTGAACTGCTTACGCACCTCGTAATGCAGCGAGCGTTCGTCGAAACGCGCGAGCACAGCGCGCGCCCGTGGGGGAACATACGCTACTTCATAGTCTGCGCCGCCGAAGGAGCGGACTGCGTCCCAGGAGTCGAAGCTCATGATCGTCATGAATTCGACTTCGCCGTTAGGCAATGGCCGGCGGAGCAGGCGGATCCCTCGGTAACCCTGGACGCTTTTTGCCACGATGCTTGGGAAAACTTCGTTTTCGAGGAGTGTTTCGTACGCGTCAGCATTCACCGACGTCGTCCAGCCGCGCCACACACGTTCAATCATGAGAGAAGGATTAGGACGCGAACCTAATCGAATGCGTGCGCGCAAAGTTCCCACAGCGAACGAGTCATTCCGCCTGCTTGAGATCGGACCTCACG
>JBFMFA010000351.1:0-4471 GCA_040753195.1 Gemmatimonadota bacterium
GCTCGAAACGCGCAGAGATCGCGTGATCGGCCTGTTGACCGGGAACGTCGAGCCGGGCGCCTTCGCAAAGCTCGAAGCGGCCGGACTGCATCGGGCACGCTTTCGCGTCAACGCATTCGGATCCGATCACGAGGAGCGTGGCGAACTTCCCGCCATCGCCCTTGCGCGTGCGAGAGCGGCGTTGGCCGCCGAGTTGAATGGCGATCAACTCGTCATCATCGGCGACACCCCCAACGACATCGCTTGTGGACGCGGCGTGGGCGCGCGCTGTATCGCGGTCGCGACGGGGAACTACGGCGTTTCGGATCTCGAAGCGCACGCGCCGCATGCCGCCTTCGCGGATCTCTGTGACACTGAAAGTGTCATGCGGGCCATCGACGATGCGTGAGCTGGAGTTGAAAGCTGTTGTTCCTGACCTCGAATCGTGCCGAACGCGCCTCGAGCAACACGGCGGCGTGTGCCGGGAGCGCGGGCTGCTGCGCGATCGGCGTTTCGATACTGCCGAACGCACGCTGCGCGCGCGGGACGTGGTGCTGCGTGTGCGCGAGTTCAGCGGTACGCATTCGCACGCTTCCGTCGATTGGAAAGGGGCAGCGAGCGTCGTGCAAGGGTATAAGGAACGCGAGGAAGTTTCGTTAGGCGTGGCGGACGGCGAAACGGCCGCGCTCATTCTTGCGCGGCTCGGCTACAAGGTGTCCTTCGAGATCGAGCGCGACGTCGACGTCTATGATTTTCGCGGTGCCACGATTCGTTTCGAGCGCTATCCGCGCATGGACACCCTGGTCGAGGTCGAGGGGACGCCGGCCGAGATCGAGGCTGCCATCGTCGCGCTGGGCATCCCGCGCAGCGCCTTTGGCACCGGCCGGCTGGCAGACTTCGCCAAAGCGTTCGAGGATCGCACGGGGACACGGGCCGCGGTTTCCAGCGCCGAAAGCGGGACGAGCAGTCCATATTTGCGGGACGATGCCTGACGAGCAGCTGTTGATTCCGCGCGCGAAAGCCGAAGGTGAGTGGCACGGCCATCCGGTGCATGGGGAGGGACGCGTGCGGCTGCATCAGCGCGGGCTGGTGATTGCGTGGGGGGGGGGAGACGGCACATCGGAGTGGCGCGTCCCATTCACCGAGCTTTCCGGCGTCGTGCTGCGTGGTGGCGCGCTGATACTCTGCAGTCGCAGCGGCCACGTGACCCTAACGAGCAACTACACGCTGGCGGGTCTCTGGCGCGAGCTGCTGGATCGCGCTTGTGCGCTGCCTGAACTGGCGCGCGGGGCCCGCACGGTGGGCTCGCGGCGAGGTGGCGATCCGGCGATACAGGCCCGCTTCTTTGCGCCGCTGCTGGAGGCCCGGCGGCGCGCCGAATTGCAGGAGACTGTCGAAGGGAAGGCCAAAGCGCTGGACGGTCGCGAGATCGCCCAAAAAGTCGATGAGATTTTGCAGGGGATCGCGCGGGCGCGTTTCCCCACCGACCTCCCCGAGCAACGCGCGTTAGGCGCGGAGCTCGAAGAGTGCTGTGAAGCGCTCTTTGTCGCGTGCGGATCGCTGGCGCATGCGGCTGACGTGTGGTTCGAAACGCCCGACCAGGAGCGGCTCGAGGCGTGGCGCGCGTGGATCTCGGCCGCGGCGCGCGTCTTCGAGGCGTCCGACCGGGCGTGGGGGCAGGTGACAATCGCCCTCAGTGGGACCGCCGCGCGATGATCGTCGGACTGGGGGTCGATATCGTGGAGATTGCGCGCGTGGAGCGTCTGTTGACCGAGCATGGCGGGCGCGCGCTGCAGCGTCTGTTCACGCCTAACGAAGCGACATACTGTCAAGGCAAAACCCGACCCGCCCAGCACTTCGCCGCTCGCCTCGCGGCCAAAGAGGCTGCCTTCAAAGCGCTCAGCGGGACGGACGCTGCCCGCGCGATCGGCTGGCGCGAGATCGAAGTGACGGTGGAGCCCGACGGTCGGCCGACGCTGGCTTTACACGGCGGCGCCGACCTGCGCGCGCGCGAGCTCGGCGCCACGCGCTTCTGGGTGTCGATGACGCACGACGGCGGCGCGGCGCACGCGACGGTCATCCTGGAGTCGGTTGGATCCTGACGTGGCTTACCTAACGATCGCGTGCGACGCCGTGCTGTTCGACCTGGACGGCGTGCTGGTGGATTCACGCGCCGTCGTCGAACGGACCTGGGAACGTTGGGCAGCGCGTCACGGCAGAGACGTGAGGAGCATCGTCGCGACTGCGCACGGCCGCCGCAGCTCGGATACGATCCGCCAGATCGCGCCGGACCTGGACGTGGCGACGGAAGTCCGATGGCTCGATGAGGCTGAGTTGCACGACGTAGAAGGGCTTCGCGCGCTGCCAGGAGCCGCGGCCGCGTTGCACGGGTTGCCGGATACGCGACGCGCGGTCGTAACATCCGGCGGACGGGAGCTGGCGACGATGCGATTGCGTAACGTGGGTCTGGATGTTCCCGCCGTGTTCATCACGAGCGAAGAGGTCAGCATTGGGAAACCTGATCCTGCAGGGTACCTGCTCGCCGCGCGACGACTGGGCTGCGAGCCCCGGCGCTGTGTGGTTGTTGAGGACACCAATCCCGGGATTACCGCTGGTCGGGCCGCCGGATGCCGGGTCGTCGCTGTGACAACGACGTTCGGGCCGGCATCGCTGCACGGCGCCGATGTCGTCGTCCGCTCCTTGAGCCACGTCGTCGTATCCCTGGATGAGCAGCGCGTTCGCCTAACGATCAAGCGGGAGCATGCCTAACGTGACTCACATCCACGGCTATCTCATCGTGTTCTTCGGGGCCGGAATGGGTGGGGCGTTGCGCCATGCGGTGAACCGCCTCCTGCCGACGACGACCGCGTTCCCCTGGAGCACGCTGCTGGTGAACATCAGCGGATCCTTCACGATGGGGTTGATCGCCGGTTGGTTTGCGCATCGCAGCAGCGGTTCGGGCCAGATGCTTCCCCTGTTCCTCACCACGGGCATACTCGGTGGGTACACGACGTTCTCCGCGTATTCACTCGATGCCGTACTGCTATGGGAACGCGGCCAGCCCGTACAAGCAGCGCTTTATGCCGGCGGCACGGTGGTGCTCTCACTAGCGGGGGTTTTCGCTGGCCTGGCGCTCATGCGTCCGTAGGAGCTTTTGGCGATATTTTGGCGCTTGTGGGGAGATCCGATAAATTCACTCGGAAATGAGACATTCTGGCGAACTCGGCATTTGTTGGGCACTGCTGCGGCGGCCAATCGCGTTGGGGCTGCTGCTATTGCCGCTGGCGCTGAGCGCACCGCGTGCGGTCGTGGCGCAGGAGCGACCGGCGAAGCGAGTCGCCAACATCGTGGGCGTCGCCATGGAGGAGTACGCCAAGGCGATCGACAGCCAGGGACGGCTGATCTCGGACCTCGAATACGGCGAGGCCGTCGATTTTCTGGTCCAGGCGCGTGAGTTGGCTGAGCGCCTTGGGGGGGACCGGGCCGGTGAAACGCGCGCGATCATCGACTCACTCATCGTGCAGGTTCGCGCCAAGGCCGTGCCGCAGTCGCTGGCCGGATTGCGCGATCGTTTTTCACAGTCGTTAGGTGCGGACGCCGCGCTCGACCTGCCGACTCGCGTGGTGGATGTTGCAGCGGGTGAGAGGATTTATACGGCGCGCTGCGCGAGCTGTCATGGCGCCGCCGGTTTGGGAGACGGACCGGCGTCCCGCGGCATGCAACCGCCGCCGCCCGCGTTAGGCTCTCCCAGCGTCATGCGCGACGTCACGCCGGCGCTCATGTACCGTATCATTTCCGTGGGGATCGCCGGAACGCCCATGGCCGGCTTCAGCGGCGAACTGTCCGCTGACGAACGCTGGGACGTCATCTCCTATCTGCTCACACTCCAGCATCCTCGCAGCCTCGTGGCCCAGGGCGAGGGGGTCTTCGCACTGCGCTGCTCCGGCTGTCACGGAATGGCGGGTCTCGGCGACGGACCGCTTGCGCGGACGTTGTCGAAGCTGCCGGCCGAAATCGGGACGTTTGCGTGGCAGGCGGAGCGAAGCGACGCACAAATCGCCGACGCGATCCGCAATGGCGTTCCGGGGACCCCGATGCCGGCGAGCCGCACGCTGCATGATGCGGATATCGAGAGCTCCGTCGCGTACCTGCGGCAGTTGGGTTTGAGCGATGAGCCAGCGCGCGCCAACTCCACCGCGGCGGCGCAGCGCGATCCTGAGGCTGTGCTACGCCAGGTGCGGCGGATGATGGATGAAGCGTTAGGTGCCGCGCGGGGAGGCCGCACCACTGACGCGAGTGAGCGTGCCTTCGATGCCTACATCGCGTTCGAGCCCATCGAAACGCCGGCACGTGCCAAGAACCCCGGATTGGTCGCCTCGGTAGAGCGTCATTTCTCCGACTTCCGCGCGGCGATCGCGGCAAGCGACATCCGCCGCGCCGAGAGCGTGCGCAACGTGATCGAAACGTCGCTGCCCGGGGTTGCTTCATTGAT
>JBFMFA010000352.1:0-4470 GCA_040753195.1 Gemmatimonadota bacterium
CGGACGCGGACGGGATGAGCGTCGTCTCTGCCTCCGCGCGCAGCGCGTCTGCCGTGACGCGTGACACGTAGCGCGCCCGGGGCCTGCCTCGAGAAGTCGATCCTCCATCACGTCCCTGCGCTCTCCTGCCGATAGTGGAGACGCGCAGTCGTGGACATCTAGATGGCTAACGTCGCGTCAGAGCAACTCGCGCGAACGGTCTGCGCACTCCGGCGCTGTCGTTGTCCAGGTGCCATTGCCAGGAGTCCGTAGCGCCGTTGTACACAAAGGTGTTGTGAAAGCTCGTCGTCGCCGTGTAGCGGAAAAGAAAGGCAACAGAGTCGCCGACCACGCGTCCGCGACCAATCCCGGCAGGGTCGAACGCGTTGGCGCCGGTGTTGTCCATCCACAGGCACGCGTATTCGCCTGTCGCAGGATCGCGGCCGAAAATCACCACCGCTTCGTACGCCGGAGATCCGTTCGGGGCGCGCTCCCGCGAGACCTCGTGCATCTGAACGTACCCACGGTTGAGCATCCACTCGAACGTCACATCATGCGTCGTCTGCTGACGGTCGATAACTCCTCGCAATACCCAGCGGCCAACAAGACGGCTGAAGAGAGAGTCGGGGTGCAGCGCCTGCGCCGAGAGCGGGTGAGCCGCGAGGACCAAACCTAACGACAATGCAAACATTCGACGCATACGTCCCGCCTTCCATTATTGGGTTGCCTTCGCCGAAAATAGGAAGGGAACAGGATGAACTATCAAGGTCAGGACGTCGTCTGCTCGACGTCTCGCCGGTGGCCATCGACCAAGTTGTTCGTCCTTGAAACGTGCCTGCACCCGCCACGACTGTGCGCAGTCTGCCACGCGTCCTCGCCGCTGTCGGACTCGCGGCGTACGCGTTCGTGCGCCTCCGCAACCCGGAGCACTGGGACCTTCTGGATGACGTGAACCTCGCGATACACGAAGCTGGGCACGTCTTCTTCCAGCCGTTAGGTGACCCCCTCGTTGTTTTGGGCGGATCGCTCTTCCAGGTACTCGTGCCCGTCGCGTTTGTGGCGTACTTCGTCGTTAGGCGCGAGTGGTTCGCCGCTTCGGTGGTGACCGCATGGGTCGCAGCCAGCCTGGGCAACGTGGCTCGCTATGTCGGCGATGCCCGCGCGCAGGAGCTTCTCCTCCTCGGCGGCGAGAACACGATCCACGACTGGTGGTACCTCCTCACTGAATGGGATCTCATCGAACAGGACGGTGCTATCGCCGCGTGGATCCGCTTCGCAAGCGCCATGGCGTTTGTGGTGGCAACGCTCGGTGCCGGATGGAATGCGAGGCGCGCCGCGCTCACCGTCCCGGCGCCCGCAACAGTCCGCGAAACCGATTGAGCCCCGGGTCTTGCACACCCGCTTCGCGGGTGATCTAATGACCGCGAACTTGCCCAACGGGGAAAATCATGGCCATGTATTTGACGCGCTTCAGCTATACGCCGGAAACCTGGGCCCGCTTGATTCAGAATCCCGAGGATCGGCGCGAGGCAGCTCGTTCGTACATCGAGTCAGTTGGAGGAAAGCTGCATGGTTTCTGGTACGGCTTTGGCGAGCACGATGGCTGGAATCTGTGGGAGGCGCCGGACAATGTGTCGATGGCGTCCGTCGTGCTGGCGATCGGTGCCGGTGGCGCGCTCAGCTCATGCGAAACAACCGTCCTGCTGACGGTCGAGGAGCTGATGCAAGCGCTCGGCAAGGCGCAGAAAGTCCGCTATCGCAAGCCGGGAGCGTGACATCGAAGTTATCCGGGTAAGGCCTGCAAACGCAGCGTGGCTGAGGAAGACCTCAACGAAGGCCGCTCAACGTTAGGCCGGAGAGCCAGAGACCGACGCCGAACACGCCATGGGTTACGAGGCTTTTCAACCTCGCCTGGTTAGGATGGGCGGTCCTCGATGATGCAATGCCGAGACCGAACGCGGGCTGCAACGTGAAAAACGGGACGAGTACCGTCACCATGCCGAAGGCCAGAGCAGGGACCAGCGTCGGATCCGTCATCCAATTAGCAGGTGCGATGAACACGAACGTCACTCCGAACGCGGCGCCAATCAGATAGTGCGTCGTCCATCCAACCTTGCATTCGTGCGCCTTGGCGGCAGCGGTGGCGATGTTGTCATGTTTGATGGTGCCGTTAGGCATGTGCAGGACCCATCGGCCGAGCATACAGAAATTGAGTCCGCGCACGCCAAAGGCGCGTCGGAGAAACAGCGCCCACAGGTCAATCGAGACGGTGGCGCCAAGGCCCATTGCGATAGCGGAGAAGAGGTCGACGGCACTCATCTCAGGCACTGCGAAGCGTCGCTACGACAGTCCGCGCGTGTTCCGTTCGGTTCCGGATGATCCACTCCGCGACGAGCACATTGATCACCCAACCCGCGCCCATCATCATCGCTCTCGGTAGTTCGCTCGGCATCCCACCGACGAGAACGAACCAGGGAAGGTGCGTGAAGACCTGCGTGCCTGTGCCAAGCCCGATCGCATATGCGCGCATCATCCAGTCGCCGTGGGAAGTGAAATCTCGGCGGCGGATTGCGTTGATGCCGATGAGGATCGACAACACCATGGCCGAACCAAACACGAGTCGTTCGACGTACACAATCTGACCGTCGAACGGTGGCCATTCATAGAAGTGCGCCATCCAGAGTCCCGTTAGGGCGACCAACAGTCCGCACGGGATCAGGAGCTTCCCGGCCAAGCGGTGCCACGCTCGATGCCGACGGCGGAGTCCGGGCGAGAACTGCAGCGCGCCGAGTATGCTATAGACGATGGCGGCGGGGATATGGAGCAGCACCGGGAGTGGTGCCGCGAAGAAGCGCGCGTTCTCTGGCGTGATGTCAGCGCCGCCGCCGATCAATTCGGCGATGCGCGCTGCGCCAGCCAGCGCCGGTACGAGGCTAAGGGCGATGAGCCCTGCGGGGATGAGCCAATCTCTCTGCTTCGATTTCATAATCTGTTGACTAGGCTTCCGGGCACCGCGACGGCATATTAGTGTATGTCGTACACTGTACGAGTGTACGTTATACACAGTTTTGTGTTTGTCAACCGGCTTCTGCGTGGAGGTTTATGGCTCGGGCCAAAAAGGCCGCGGCGAGGCAGGCGGGAAAACGCGGCGGGATTGAGGAGAGGGCGAAGAAGGAGCTGACCCACGCCGACATCATGCGCGCGTCCATCCGGATCGATCCGGTGCTGCGGCGGCGTAGTGAGCTGCTGTGGGAAGATCGGTCGCCGCCGTCGCGCGGGCCGAAGCCGAGCCTGACGCCGAATGATGTGGTGCACGCAGCGATTGCGATCGCCGATAAAGATGGCCTTGGAGCCCTCACGATGCAGAACGTGTCGGCGAAGCTCGGCCTAACGACGATGGCTGTGTATCGCTATTTCCCGAGCAAGGAAGCGTTGTACGACGCGATTGTGGACGCGGGGATGGGGAGCCCGCCGCCGCCAAAAGAGCCGCGCGAGCACTGGCGCACGGAAGTGGCACGCGTGGCACATGCGAAACGCGCGATGTTGATAGCGCGGCCGTGGTTGGCGGAACTGCCATTCGTTGCGGCACCGCATGGGCCGAATTGGCTGAGCTGGCTCGAGGCCGTCGTTGATCCGTTTGTGAGAACGGGGTTAGCGCCCGCCGACGCTGCTCAGATGCTGAGCATCATCGACGGTTACACACGCGGGGCGTCGGATACGGCGATCTCGCTTGCACGGGCGCAGGCGCGCGGAGTGTCGGTAGAAGAGTGGGCGGCGGCAGTGGGCGCGGATCTTGGTCGGGCCATTGGTGATCCGCGGTTTCCCACGTTCGCCGCGATCCTAACGACGCCGACCCACGGGCCGGGACTCTCGCTCGATGAGTCCTTCGACTTCGGGCTTCAGCGCGTGCTTGACGGCATTGAGCTTTACCTCAACTCGCGGCCCCGCAGCTAACGGCGAGGAGTGCATTCCTGAGCGCGGCCGCCAGCCAGGGTTCTCACCAGGTTCGCGACCGTTACACATCGTCGTCGGCGCCTTGACGCCCGCGCGTCGTCGTGTACTTTATGGAACAAAGTACTTGTCAGTGGGCCGGCAGACGCGCGCCAGACCACGGACATGGACTGGCCAGCATAATCATCAGGAAACTCCTACCGTGATAGATCGGATGACGACATGACCGTGCGAGCGACGGTACGAAGCCCGGCCCTGTGGAGTGCTTTGGCGTTAGGCGTTGTGGCCGACGCGCTTCTTGGTGGTGTGCCCGGCCGGCCGGGCCTCAACCTCACGCTGTGGGCGTTCGTGGGCGGAGCCGTGCTCTTCGTGCTGATTCAACGTCGCGCCGACCCGCCCGCGCGCGAATCGCAATCGTTCGTCGCCGGTGCGCTCCTGTTCGCCGTCATGCTGCTGCTGCGCGACGCTGAAGCACTCGCTGTCTTCAGCGTGTTCGCCGGTGTCGTCCTCATGATTCTCGCTGGTGGCCGCGCGGCCACG
>JBFMFA010000353.1:0-4458 GCA_040753195.1 Gemmatimonadota bacterium
GCTCGAACAATCCGGGAAGAACGCCGAAGCGGGTGCCGAGTTCGAGCGTGCGGCGGCAGCAGCGCGCGGAGATGCCGAGCGGGACTCGTACCGCGCCGACGCGGCTCGGGCGTACACGGCGGCAGCGGACACCGCGAAAGCCCTCGCGATCTGGCAGGCGCTGGCCGCCGACGAACAATCGCCGCTATCGGCTGAGGCGAAGCTTCGAGCCGGCGAACTCAGCGCAAAGCCGGCCGGATGAGCCGAGAGCCCTGATCGCCGAGCGGTGCGTGAAGAACCCAGCTTGGAGCTGAAAGCTCTGAGCTGGGTTTCTGATTTGGTGGCTGGAGGAGGCCAGGACACCGCCCAAGAATCATCGTTGCTGTCTTCTTTCTGCTGCAGAAGTGCCATTACGGCTGTGGCTGGTGTTAGGACGTATAATATGTGTTAAGTCGTTAAGACACACTGACTTAGCATATTGCAACACCCGTCCTAACTGCGCACCACACCTGCACTTGCGTCCGGCAGCGCTCAGCTCTGAAACCCGTCAAAACTTCTAGAGCTTGGAAGGTTCCCCAGCCGAGCGGGCGGGACTATGACGCCTAACGCAATTCGGCCGCAACCCCGAAGAGTTACCGAACCGTCACGTCAGGAGAATGCGATCCCTGAGCTCGGACGGCGCCGCGTGGTCCTGCTCAGCGCGCCACGTCTCATCATACAGCCCATAACCGGGCGTATATGGTTCTGGCGTAACGAGTTCCCACTGTGTGCCGCCGGAGAGCGGACCAGACGGGGCGACGGGGGGCGGGTTGTCGCCCAGCGCTGCGCCAGGCGTAGGAGCTGCACCGAGTGGATGCGCGCTCGCGGTCTGCGTGCCCTGAAAGCCGGCCGGATCGACCGCGCCACTCACCGGTGAGGCTTTGGGCTCGGGCTCGGCTGACGTTTTCGCTCGTCGCGTCGCGAGCAGGGACCACGCGACAAAGCCCGCGGGGATGGCCGCGAGCGAGAGCATAACGAGTCTGTCTCTGGTCTTTGGCCGCATAACGATTATACGAGCTCCGCCTCAGAGTTTGCCGCGCGTACCGCCCAATACGCGATTGCGAGCGCACAGTTCCCGGCGTCGCCCGTGTCCGCGTTGCGAATCCAACTTCGGAACGCGCCGCCCCATGTGGGGATGGTCGCGCGACTCGGCAGTACCGTGCCCGCGCCCCAATTCCGCGTCAGCAGCACCGAATCATTCACGATGACTCTCACGCTGGCATCCGTACTTGGCGTCGCCCCGACGAGCCGAAACACCAGCTTGAAATAATCGGTACCCGGATTGAAGCCTAACGCGACGTTTTCGGTGAGCGCGGCTCCCGCGAGCACGTTGCGGCACATCCAACGCAGCTCGCCGCTGATGCCGTCGAAGAAGACCGCAAAGCCGGCTTGGATGTCGCCGGCGTTAGCGCGAAAGCCGCTCGGAAAGCCCGTCGTCTGTGTATCGGTGAGCACGAGCGCGCCGAGATCGCGAGTGATCGCGGCCACCGGCGCCGTCTTGCGCGCCATGATAAAGACGATATCCCACGCGGCTAACGGCATCGTGAATTGCGCCGCCGGCCGTTCGGTGAGAATCGCGGGCTGACCGTTGCAAAACTGGTCGTTAGGCGTGGTTCCGCCACCCGCGAGTGCGCCGGAGATACCGAGATGCGAGGCCCGTAGACCCCGATAGTACGCGAAGCCCTTGCCGCCGTTGCCGGCAAAGCCCGCGGAGCCGTTATCGAACCCATTCGTCATGAGTCCGCCCTGACCGTCTTTCCCAGTGCGGCAAATCACTTCACGCAAAAAGCCGCCGTTGGTCTGATCGCCGTTCAGCCGGTGCATGGCCGGCCAGTGGATCCACTCGATGGTGCGGGCCGCGCCGCCAAGATTCGCGGGCGGGCTCGCTTTGCTGATGCCGGCCATTATGGGACTCTCGTTAGGTCGCTGTGCTTATTCCGCCGGCATCATCCGTGACGATTATCACGGTGATCGTTCCGGCACCGACTACCGGCACATCGAGATAGAGCCCGTTTCGGACACAGCGGTCCTCTGCTTTCAACCCGTCGCTCACCGGGATGCGGTCTCCGTTCTGACCCTCTTTGATAAACGCTATCGTCGCCGGCGGGAACTCCAACACCGACCAATTCGTAATGAGCGTGCCCGTGCCTAACAGTTCGACGTTCTGCCGGATGGAGGCGAGCGATTCCGTCTTGACGATGTAGGCCATTATTCCCCTCGTAAGGCAGCGAGCGCGAGCGCTGCCGCCGCTCCGCCGGCAACGGCGACGAGCGCACTGGAGCTGCGCCGCGGTACGGCTGCCGTCGCGACCGCGGTTGCGTCCGCGGGCGTTGCCTGGCCGCTCGGAAACGTGGACGCCAGTTGCACCGACCACGGCCGATAATCGCCAGGCGCCACTTTGACGCTCAGCTCCTGACGCCGCGTCCCCGTGGGCAGCGATATATGGAAATGCTGCCGCGGCGTCTCCCACGGATACAGAATCACTTGGCCCCACGTTAGGCCAGCGTGCTGCAAGGCATCTACTGTGGTCGCCAGCTTGACCCACGAGATATGCTCCGGCCGCCGCACGTCGACCGCGGAGCCGTCGCGATGCTGCGACGGTTCGTTCGTATCCGTCACCGCGCCGCTGCGTTTGTAGGACGTGAGCACGAGCGGCACGTCACCTAACGCGTGACGGATGAGCTCCAGCCGATGCGAGAGCCGTTCCGCGTATGCGAGCTCTCCCGGCGAGAGCGCCCGATCACTCACGCGCTGGAACTCCGACGCCGGAAAGTGTTGCGCAAACATTAGTCGACCGTGGGGCGGAGCTCACGACTCAGCTCTGCGAGGAACTCCGCGAGCTGCGCCCGTTGCTTCGTGTCCGGCACCGATTCGCGCACGACGTCGGCCGCTTCCCGCGCGAGTTCGCCCACGCCGTTCGCGTCGGCAATGTCGCTGAGCTTCTGCAAGAGCACCGGCGCGAACGTTTGCGCCAACATACCTAACGAACTCAGGCCCATCATGAGTCATCACGCTCCGCCGCTAACAGGTCTTGACGCAAGATGCTGCCAATGCCGCGCAGGAGAGAGCCTAACGCGCGCGTCGTATGCGCGAGCTCCGTTTCCAGTCGCGTAATGCGATTCAGCGCCGTGGCACTCGCGAAGGTCCACGAGATCAGCCCGCCGATGAGTCCCGCGACCACGTACCCAATGATCTGCGCCGCCATCATGCGCTCGACTCCGCCGGCTTTGGCGCCCGGCTCCGGAAAAACGCCAGGACGATCAGCAGCACGAGCACTACGAGCACGAAAACGCCTAACGTCTTGAAGAGCCTTTTTATGGTCTCGACGAGCCGCGTATACCACGCGCTGCGTTTCTGCTCCTCGTCGCGTTTTTGGTCCTCAGTGGCGGCCGCGGAGATCTCCGCGTTCAGCATCGCGCTCGTCACGTGCGCGTCGCGCGGGACCACACGGAGCCGGTACACTTCGCCGCCCGTGAATGCCGGCTCGATCTGCCTCACCACTTGGGAGAGCGTCGTACCGGGGGGCAGCGATCCCATGAGCCGCATATAGAATGCGGCCACGCGGCGCGAGTCGTCGGACACTTCGGGCGGGAGCACGAACGCCACCGCTGACGCGCCCGGAACGTTCTCTACGAAACTTTTCACGCGTGCCGCCCAGCCGGCCGACAAGAACCCGCGCGTGTCGCGGATCGCGATCACGAGCTTTCCGCCAGGCATCGCGACATCCGCCGGACCAGCGCCGCCTAAATACGTGACGCTCACGCGCTTGCCTCTTCGACGGGCGGCTCTGCCGGCAGCTCCGCCTTCGCCTCGTCGGGCTGTGCGCGCACGCGGGCCACTTCCGGCAACTCGTCAGGCGAGGGCTCAGCGTCTGCATCGCCAAGAAAATGCACGAGCAATCCGACGCCTAACAGCGCGATGGCGAGCGCCCACACGGCGCGCGTCAGCGACGGCGACGCGAGCGACGCGTTAGGCTGGCGAGCCATAGAACGGCGAGCAGTACGAGGAGCGCCCATAACCAGTTATTCCCCTTCGGAACTTTGACGGCGGGCTCTTCAACGGTAATCGTTTTCGGCGCAAAGCCCAGCAGCGGCGTCGCCGGCGCTGAGCCGTAGCCACCGAACGCACCTAACGCCGGAGCCGCGCTCCCCGGCACGCCTGAGCCGCAGTTACCGGCCACGGGTCACGAGCTCCGCTGACTCCGCCGGCGCGCCAAGATAGCGAGCGCCAACGCGAGCACGCCCGCGAGGATCAGCCCGCCATAGCGCTGCATCGTATCACGCGCGTTAGGCGACGTCGCGCTGTCGGGATCTTCCGACAGATCGGCGCCAGCTTGTGCCGCGGGACCGGGGCGCGCGTCGCCCGGCGCGAACGTCGCCGTTTCCACCGCGAGATTTACACTCGTCGCGGGGATTCGCGGACGGCCATGCACGATGTCAC
>JBFMFA010000354.1:0-4454 GCA_040753195.1 Gemmatimonadota bacterium
CGTTGCTGATCGCATCCCCGGCCCGCTGCCACTGATCGCCGTGTGGGTGGTGGCTGGGATCTTTGCGCTCTGTGGCGCGCTGACACTTGCGGAGGTGTCGAGCATCCTTCCGCGCACGGGCGGCTTTTATGCCTTCCTGCGCGACGGCTGGGGACGCAAGGGCCGGCTGCTCGCGTTTCTCTTCGGCTGGTCACAACTCGTCATGGTGCGGGCTGCCGCGTTAGGCGCGATCGCGATTACCTTTGCCGAATATTTGCTGCGCGTGTTGGGGTACGATCCAACCGTCGCGCCGTATAATCAGACCGCCCACTACATCGCCGCGATCGCCATCATCGTCACGGCCACCTTCAACGTACTCGGCGTCCGCTGGGGCGCATTGGTCACCGGCATAACGACGATTGGGAAGTTCGCCGGACTCGCGTTTGTCATCATCATCGCACTCTTCCTGGGTCTCCCGCAAACCGGCGGGAACTTCACTCCCGCAGCACCGCCAGGGAGCTTTGCCATGGGCGCATTTGGGCTCGCTTTGGTGTCGGTGCTATGGGCGTATGACGGGTGGGGGGATTTGAGCTACGTCGCCGGCGAAGTACAACAACCGCAGCGCAATTTGCCGCGTGCGCTCATCGGTGGGACCCTCGCGGTGATGGCGATCTACGTCCTCGCGAACCTCGCGTACATCGCCGTGCTGCCGGTCGAACAGATCCGCACGTCCAAACTCGTCGCCGCCGACGTGGCGCAAGCCGTGATCGGACGCCCGGGCGCCGTGCTCGTGTCACTCACCGTCGTGGTGTCGACGTTTGGAACGCTGAGCGCCGTGCTGCTCACGACGCCGCGGATTCTGTTTGCGATGGCGGACGACGGCTTGCTCTTCAGGCAGATTGCGGCGGTGCATCCGAAATACGAGACGCCATTCATGGCGGTGGGTCTCACGGCCACGTTAGGCGCCATCTTCGTGCTCTTCTTCCCGTTCGAACAACTCGCCGACGCATTTGTAACCGCGATGATTCCTTTTTATGCATTGGCTGTCGCCGCGGTCTTCCCGCTGCGGCGTAGCGGAGCACACTCGCCGTATCGGACGCCGGGGTATCCGATTGTGCCGCTGCTCTTTATCGCGTCTGTCGCCTATCTCATGATCAACGGGCTGGTCTCGCCCGAAGCGCGGCGCACGACGGCAATCATCTTCGGTGTTATCCTCGCCGGGGTTCCGGTCTACTATCTGATCGAGCGTCGACGAACATAAACAAAACGCGTTCCCGTTGTGATTGAAAACGAAAGGCCCGCGAACTCGCGCTCGCGGGCCTAACGACTTCTGGCAACTACAACCTAGAACGAATACCGCACCGTCAACAACATGCGGTAGAAGTTCGCTTCCGAGCTTGCGCGCTCGATGAACGCACCGGCCGACGTCGCTGTCGGGTCAGAGTTGTTGCGAACGCGCGAATCGAACTCGAACCCGTTCACTGATTGTGTCAGCGATCCTATCGAGCGTGCGCGCAACGTCAGCACCTGCTGCTGCGGGAAGTTCTGGCTCAACGTCGGCAACGCCCACTGACCCCAATCCTTGTTCAGGAAGTTCAGGAAGTTGAGGATGTCGAGCTGCACCGCGAGACGCTGGCCACGAACCGCCGGCAACGACTGACGGATCGAAAAGTCCATGCGGTTCTGCCACGGCGAGCGGCAGCTGTTGCGCTCCATGATGCTACCGCGCTGCTCGTCGAGACACTTGTTCTCGCTCACGAACCGATCGAAGTCCGCCGCCATCTGCGCGTTAGGCGTAAACACACCCGCCGTCACCGTACCAAAAGCGATGTTCGGATCGGTCGGACCCGTCGGCACGTAAATGGGATCGTTGCCGTTGAAGCCGTCTCCGTTGAGATCGCCGTTGGCCGCGTACGTAAGCACTGAGCCCGACGTGCCCTCGTAGTACAGCGACACATTCGTCGCCCAGCTCTTCCACGGGAGCGTATAATTGCCTGACGCGACGACGCGGTGCGGACGATCGAAATACGAGTCGGCCAGCGGAAGGTCAGTGAGCGATTGTGTTGGCTGCATTCCAAAGCGCCAGTTCGAGATCGCTCGATCTGACGTTAGGCTCTGCAAGTCCTTCGAGTCGAGATAGGTGTACGACGCCATCAGGTCGAGGTCGCCACCAAAGCGCTTGCGCAACTGTCCCGACACCGACCAGTTGTAGTCCTTCGACTGATTGGTCAGCTCGATTACGCCTTCGCTGAATGAAACCGACGGCCTGCCAATCGAGGTCACTACGCGCCGTGCACCGCCGCTGGGGTTCATCGAGTCAGCAAAAAACAGCCAGCGCCCCGTCCGGTCCGTGATCGGTCCCCCGCTTGCGCGCTGCAATGGCTCACGGATGTTGCGATCCACTACGAGGACGCCGTTGATCGCCTTCCGATAGAGTCCTTCAAACGTGAATATCGTTTCCCACGGCAGCTGACGATCAAAGCCGGCCGACAAGGTGAAATTCTGCGGATACTTGAAGTCCGGGTTCGTGGTGTTGATCCCGGCGGTTCCCGCTTGGCCGGGCAGCGGCGCGGCCTGGCCAGCACACGCGCGTGGAAGCTGATCAACGTCCGTGGTGAAGGTCGGCACGCTGCCGGCGGCAGAGCAGATTAGACGAACGAGCCCAAGGCCAGTATTCGCGTAAGAGTTGCCGATCATGATGAGCGGCGGCGGGCCTGTGAAAATCCCAGCAACGGCGCGGATCTGGTTTTTGCGATCACCTGTCGGATCGAAGTTCACGCCAACTCGAGGCGACCAGAGCAGCTGCGTCTTCACCTTCACGTCGGTCCGAACATCGTTGATGCCCGCCGCGCGGAACCGTGCGGCGATCGTGTCGTTGGCCACCGGCGCGTCACCGAACATCGGTACGTCAACACGAAGCCCGTATGTCAGCGAGAGCTTGTCCGTGAGGTTCCACTGATCCTGAGCATACGCGCTGTATTGTCCGACATTGAACTCCGCAGCGATCGGTCCGCCATTGCTATAGGCGAATGCGTAGTTGAGCGGAGTCCCAGCCCGCAAAGCCGCGATGTTCGCGAACTTGTACGCACCGAATGACTGCTGCGCGAAGTTGTTGTAGATGTCAGTGAATTCGTAGCGAGCACCGAAGGTGAACGTGTGCGCTTGCCAAGGCATCGTGAAGTTGTTCTGCAACTCGAGGATCTTCTGATCGAGCAGGTTGCCTGGTGAGAACTGTTCTGTGCCCACCGTGATCGATGCGTTCGCCGAGCTACCGCCAGGCGGCGTCACTCCAACTGAGATCTCCGGCACACGCACAGGCACAATTCGCTCGTCCTTCACAGTGTTGTAGCCGAGTATGAACTCGTTCGACTTACCACCGCTGAAATAGCTGTACAGCTGAACGACGGTTGAGTTGTTGTTGTTCTTAGTTGTGAAGGCGTTGGACGAAAGACGGAAGCCTGAGCTCTGCACACCGGCGGCGGTGTTGAACGTCGACGCGTTGCGCGAGAACGCGTCCGACTCCGCGCTATTGATCAACTGGCGCAACACAAGACGGTGATTCTCGTTGATCTGATAATCGAGCCGGCCAAAGAGGTTGGTCAGCGGGTTGTCGTTGGTGACGCGCGCGCCTGAACCAACGTCGAACCGATTCGCCAGCGCCTGGCGAACGGCCTCGATGGAGTCCGATGAAATGAGGCCGGCCTCGTTTGTCGTTTGACCAACAAAGGGCCCCGTCGCCGGCTGCGATCGCTGCTGGAACTCTGGCGCGATAAAGAAGTGCAGCTTGTTCTTGATGATTGGACCGCCGAGCGTGAAGCCGAACTGCGAAACCTCGATCTCCGAATTTCGGATAACGGCGGTGTCGCGGCCGAACTTCGAATCGCGATAGGCGAAGAACGCGCTGCCGGTGAAGTCGTTGGTCCCGCTCTTGGTGACGGCATTCAGGAGCATGCCGGAGAAGTTGCCGTGACGAACATCGGACGGGCTCAATAGGACCTGCATTTCTTTCACAGCATCGATCGAGATCAAGCGTCCGCCCGTCGCGCCGCCTGGAGTGCCTCCCGAAGATCCGAGGCCGAAACGATCGTTCTGACTCGCGCCATCGATCGTGAAGTTGTTGTAGCGGTTGTAAGTGCCGCCCGCGCTCGGACCTCCGTCGAGCGGCCGCACGACCTGCGGCGAGATTTTGACGAAGTCAACAATATCGCGGCTCAACGTCGGGATGCGCTGCAGCATCGAATCGGTAAGCGATGTTTCGACGCCTTGGCGGCTGGACGAGAAATCACTCGTTGTTGCGACGACGGTAACGCCCGAGAGCTGAGCGACCTGCTGTCCGAGCCTGAAATCAACCTGCGTTGTCTGCGACAGCGAGACGATGACGTTGTCGCGCGTTTGTGGCTGGAACCCGATGCGGCGTACGGTAACGCTGTAGGGGCCGCCTGCCTCAAGGGCCGGAATCAGATATCGGCCGTTAT
>JBFMFA010000355.1:0-4447 GCA_040753195.1 Gemmatimonadota bacterium
CGATCGGTGCGAACATGTCGCAGTATCGCACGTATCCGCGCATCGTCGGCGAAACGGGTGGAAAGGACTTCATCATCGCTCACCCGAGCGCCGATCCGCAGGCGGTGGCCGTTGCGATCGCGCGCGGTGGCTTCGAGTACCAGGGTCAGAAGTGTTCTGCGGCGAGCCGCGTGTATATCCCGCGCTCGATGTGGAATGAAGTCCGCGATCGCACGGTTGGAATGATGCAGGAGATTCGGATGGGCGATGTGCGTGACTTCCGCAACTTCATGGGCGCCGTGATCGATCAGAAAGCGCACGCGAAGATCAGCGAATATCTCGACGATGCGAAGACGAACGCGAAGGTGCTGAGCGGCGGTATCGCGAAGGGTGAGACGGGTTATTTCATCGAGCCGACATTGGTGCAGGCGCCGTCGCCGGATTATCGCTTGATGCAGGAAGAGATCTTCGGCCCGGTTGTCACCGCGTGGGTGTATGACGACGCGGAGTGGCTCGATACGCTGCGCGTCGTCGATCAGACGTCGCCGTACGCGTTAACGGGAGCGGTATTCGCCCATGAGCGTCAGGCGATTCGTGAAGCGTTGTTAGGTTTGCGCAACGCGGCCGGCAACTTCTACATCAACGACAAACCGACGGGCGCCGTGGTTGGGCAGCAGCCGTTCGGCGGTGCGAGAGCTTCCGGGACGAACGACAAAGCAGGCTCAAAGTTCAACCTGATGCGCTGGGTGAGTCCGCGGACGATCAAAGAGACGTTTGTGCCACCGACGGACTACAAGTATCCGTTTATGGGGGCTGAGTAGCTCGGGTCAGGGGCCACGGGTCAGGGGTCACGGCGAGTGTTTGTACGCTAGCTTTGACCCTTGACCCATGACCCGTGACCCATGCAACTCCGGTACATCACCGCCGACGTCTTCACCGACTCTCGCTTCGGCGGCAATCAACTAGCCGTTCTGCCTAACGCGCCCGAGCTGTCGGATGACGACATGCTCGCCATCACGCGTGAGTTCAACTACTCCGAGACGGTGTTTGTGTATCCGCCGGAGCGGCCGTTCAACACGCGCAAGCTGCGCATCTGGACGCCTGGGGGCGAAGTGCCGTTCGCCGGCCATCCCACCGTGGGTTCCGCGCATGTGCTGGCCGCGATCGGCGAGATTCCGCTGAACGGCGGCGAGACGCGCATAACGTTCGAGGAAAAGGTCGGCCTCGTGCCGGTGCGCATTGTATCCGAAGATGGCAAGCCGGTGTTCTGCCAGCTGTCGGCCGCGCAGATGCCGCAGATCGGCCCGCCGCTCCCGCCTAACGCGGATCTTGCCGCCATGCTCGGGCTTCATGAAAGCGACATCGTGACGGGCGAGTACTTTCCACAGGCCGTCTCGTGCGGCCTGCCGTTCACGTACGTGCCGCTGCGCGATCGGCACGCCGTTGCGCGCGCGCGGCTCAGCCTGGAACGCTGGGAGCGCACGATGAAGGACCATTGGGCGCACATGATTTTCGTGCTCGCGCTCGATGCGCAGCTGCCATCTTCCGACGTGCACGCCCGCATGTTCGGTCCTGGCTCCAACGTGCCGGAGGATCCTGCAACGGGGAGCGCCTGCGCCGCGTTAGGCGGCTACCTCGCTATGCGTTCCAAGGAGCAACATGCAACGCTGCGCTGGATCGTCGAGCAGGGCTTCGAGATGGGGCGGCCGAGCATCCTCGATGTCGAAGCCGATATTCGCGACGGGAAGATCGTGGCGATCCGCGTGGGCGGAAACTCGGTATTGGTCATGGAAGGCGCGCTTACGATCTAACCCCGGAAACGGCGTGACAAGTGAAGGCAAAGAGCGTTAACGCGGGTGATTGGGCGAACGTTACCTTCTTAACACACGTGTTAACGTGTTCGTTCTGAACTGGTCGCGTCGTTACACGCGTCAGAATCTCGCCTCGAGATATCCGTAAAATCTCCATTGTTCCGTCGGATATACGCCCCGGGCCAGATCGAACCTGAACAACCCGTCCACAAAGCTGAGTCCCGCGCCGACTCCGCTCATCGGTCGTCCCGGCTTCGACCATTTGTCCCGCGGACCGGCGAAGCCGAGGTCCGCGAAGACGACCGGACGCATGAAGACGTTCGAGAGACCGAGTTCGGCGCGAGCGAGCCAGTAGCTCTCACCGCCATTGAGATCCAGCTGCTGCCCGCGCACCGTGTGCGCGCCGCCGATGAAAAACCGTCGCTGCGCGGGGACATCGCCGAACGCCGCGCCAGCACCGCCGCCAATCGACGCCGCCAGAGGACCAAACGCCCGACTAATCGTTAGGTCCGCGCCGACGCGCTCATACGTCGAATCGCCCGTCGCCGCCTCGAGACGCACGTCGACGAGCCCGCGCCAACTCTGTGGATCGATTCCGTACGAACGTAATAAACGCCCGGACACACCGAAGTAATCGCCGCGCGTCGCCACGATATTCTCCGGAAACTCTGTGTCGTTAATCGCGTGCGCTAGCGACCAGTGCGTCTCGCGCATCGCTGGACGGTGCCGTTCCGCAAAGAGCCGCACCGTCGACCCGCCGCCGCGCGCGGGTTCGAAGGCCAGCTCCGCCCCACCCGCGCGATAGTACGCACCGTCGTCGACACCGAAGAGCAATGCGCTCAACGTGCTGCCAAAGGTCAGCGGCGAACCCCAGTCGTTCGCGGCAACGAGCCGATGGTACGCGCCCAGACGCCAGGTTGCCCGGCCATTCGAACGGGTCAACGATAGCTCACCGGTAACCTTCTGGTCGGCGATGCCATAACGCACGTGCCCGTCCGCGCTGTATCCCAGACCAAAATCCTGCCTAACGCCTACTCCGCTCGCCAGACCCTCCACGCGATTGTAGCGCGTCATTTCCAGACCGTAGCGCCATACAGGCGCCTGCGGCGCCCATGCCGACTGCAAGCCGAAGCCGAGCGACCGGATCAGCTCCTCACGCTCGGAGATACCGAACAACTCCTCGCCTTCATCGTAGATCGTTCCGACAAACTCCGGCGAATTGCGCAACGCCAATGAATCGCAGGGGATGCGCGTCGCCACCGTCAACGCGCCGTTCATACGTCGCTCGGTGCGTGTATAGGTGCCTGACGCGCGGCACTCTTCAGTCCGCAGCGAGTCGCGCCGGCGCGAGCGGTCGCTGACTGCGTCCCGGATGATGTCGCGCCGGCGCTGACGTTCTTCCCTGCTCAACGAATCCCACGGTGTCGAGTCGTTAGGAAAGAGCGAGTCGATCAATGACGCCGGTCGCGCCGGCATCGGCGGCATCGTGTCACGACCATTCACGTCGCCGTAGCGGAAGCTCTCTTCGATGCGCACCGGCACGCGCATGAAGCTGACCTGTGCGAACGCTTCGGCGAATTGTGTGCGCGGAAGCCAAAAGCGCCCACCAAAGAGACCGTATTCGATCGTCACGGCCTCGAGGCTCGCGCGCATCGGCGAGATCATCGGCTTCACCCAGACCGGCACTTCGTCGTCCGGGTCGTCGTGACCTTCACGTTGCGCCTCCTCTTTCGCCACGCTCCAGATGTCGATCGGTACCGCGAGTCGATAGGCGGCCCGCACGAGCTGGCCACTCTCCACGTCGAACCAGAACGAGCCCACCGAGAGTTTCCACTCTGGACGGCGCGGCTCGATGCGCAATTCGCGCAAGCGAATGGTGCGCCCCTCGGTCAACGTGAGTGTGAGCGAGTCGCCGGTGGCGTACGTGTAGTACGCCTCTGAGCCTAACGCGATCGGATGTACCAGCTCCCGATCGTCCACTTCCGCTCTCGTTAGGCCGTTGTCCGCGCCGATCCACAGGGCATCGCGGCCAGGAAAGTATGGAAGCGGCGAAAAATCATCCGAATCGACTTCCGCCTCGACGTCGGGGCCGCCGCTCTTGTTTGACAAAGCCGGGAGCGCAAAACGTCTCCCTTTCAAATCGACCCACACACCATTTTGACGCGACCAGCGGACCCGGGTGACGCTCTCGGACCGAAACAGTGTCCGGTTGCGTCCGATCGCGCGAAATCCGATCCCGACCGAGATGCGCTGATGCGTCGTGGCGTCGTACGATTCCAGCGTGCTGTCCTGCAACAACCGCGCTTCACGCGCGCGCAACAGCAACGTGCGCGCCTGCACATCCTTGAACGCGGTGCGTTCCAGCTCCGGTGTCAGTGGGATCCGCCGCGGCGCGCGATCCCGCCGGCGCTCGAGTTCCTGTGAGAGCTCTATCTGCGCCCGGATGCTGTCGCGCGTCGCTCGACGGACGCTATCGCTCTTGCTGCGACCTGCGCTGACGCTAACCGAGCCTTGTTGGAGAACAACGAGCAGAGCAAGCGCAAAATGCATTGGTAACCGAATCCTAGCGGTCGATCATTTAGGCCGCGGGCCGCCGCGCGATTCCCGTCGTACGCCGCTCCTAATTGAAGGTTTCGCTATCGGTTGGCGCCACTGGT
>JBFMFA010000356.1:0-4443 GCA_040753195.1 Gemmatimonadota bacterium
TGTGCACGACCTTCACGAGATCCTTGCGACGCTGTTCGTTCATGGCCGGCAGCGGCACGCGAATGATCGTCCCTTGCGTTGATGGCTCGAGTCCCAGATCGGCTTCGCGAATGGCCTTTTCGATAGCCTTGATCTGGGCTTTGTCGTATGGGGTCACGAGCAACAGCCGCGGCTCAGGCGCCGCGATGTTTGCGACCTGATTGAGATTCATGGTCTGGCCGTAGACCTCGACGCGGACGGTGTCGAGCATGTTCGGCGTCGCCTTTCCTGAGCGGATTGAGGCGAACTCGTGCTTCGTGGAGGCGAGCACCTTGTCCATTTCGGTGCGCGCGTCGTTCAGCATTTTTTTGATATCGCTCATGTTGTGACGATTGTACCCACTCGCTCACCGCGCACGGCACGCGCGACGGCACCCTTGTCGTGAATGTTCAGGACGATGAGCGGCAGGCGGTTTTCCTTGCATAACGTGACCGCGGTCTGGTCCATCACTCCGAGTTCTTCGAGCATCACGTCGCGATAACTGATCGTCTCGTATCGTTTCGCGTTAGGGTTCTTCTTGGGGTCAGCCGAATACACGCCGTCGACGCTGGTCGCCTTGATCATAACGTCGGCCTTGATCTGAATCGCGCGTAACGCCGCGGCCGTGTCGGTGGAAAAGTACGGGTTGCCGGTTCCTGCGGCAAAGATCAGCAGACGCCCCTTCTCCATGTGACGCAGCGCCCGACGCCGGATGTAGGGCTCAGCCAATTCCTCCATGCGGATGGCCGTGAGCACGCGCGTGTCGATGTCTTTCTTCTCCAGCACGTCCTGCAGCGCGAGGGCGTTGATGACCGTGCCGAGCATGCCCATGTAGTCAGCGGCCACACGGTCCATCCCCATCTGCGCCAGCAGACTGCCACGCACGATATTCCCGCCGCCGATCACCATGGCGACGCCGACCCCGAGGCGCACAACCTCCGCGACTTCGTCGGCAAATTGTTTGAGTTTGTCGAAGTCGAAGCCGAAGGCTCGCTCGCCCGCCAGGGCCTCTCCCGAGAGCTTGAGGAGGATCCGGCGATACGCGAGCGAGCCGTCGGTCGACATGAGACTCAGTCCTCGCCCATCTTGAAGCGGACAAAGCGGCGAACCGTTAGGCTCGCGCCAGCTGCTTTGCCATGCTCTTCGATAAGGCTCTGGATCGTGCGTTCCGGCTCGCGCACCCACGGCTGCTCGACGAGGGCTACCTCGCCGTAAAACTTCGCGATGCGCCCATCGACCATCTTCTGGACGATGTTGTCCGGTTTGCCGCTCTGCTTCGCCTGGTCCTCGAAGATGCGGCGCTCCCGGGCGACGATTTCCGGATCGACCCCCTCGCGAGTGACGGCCACCGCCACCGCGGGGACGCCCGCCGCGAGGTGCAAGGCGATCTCCGATGCCAGCGCCTGAGCGGCTTCGCTGCCGGAGCCGGCGATTTCGACCAGCGCCGCCGTCTTGCCGTCGAAGTGCACATAGCTGCCTAACGCTGCGTCCGTGGTGAAGCGGGCATAACGCCGCAACACGACATTCTCCCCTGTCTTGGCGGAGATGCCTTTCACGTCGTCGGTGACGGCCAGACCAAACGCATCGCTCGCGGGATCGCGCACGATGTCGTTCAATGCGGTATGCGCAAGGAGCCGCTTGGCGAGTGCTTCGGCCGCGGCGCCGAAGTCGGCGTTGCGTGCGACGAAGTCGGTCTCGCTATTCAGCTCGAGGAGCACGCCGGCCTTCTTGTCGGGCGAGAAAACGTTGACGATACGACCTTCGGATGCGGTACGGCCGGAGCGCTTATCGGCCTTGGCGATTCCCTTCTTGCGGAGGATCTCGACGGCCTGATCCAGGTCGCCGTTGGCTTCTACCAACGCGTTTTTGCAGTCTGTGATCCCGGCCCCGGTGCGAGCGCGGACTTCCTGTATGTCTTTCGCAGAAATTGTCATCATGGCTTTACAACGTAACGGTTAGCGTGAGAACGCCGCCGAGTAAAACCCGGCGGCGAGCTTCGTACGGAACGACCCACCACACACCTAACGACTACTCGCTGTCGTCGGCTCCTGTATCGCCAGCTTCGCCAGCATCGCCTGCCTCGCCAGGCTCGCCCGTTGGCTTCAGGCGCGCCGCGAGCGCCTCGGGCTTGGCACGCCGACGCCGGCGCGGACGACGACGACGACGTTCTTCTTCGCCACCCGCTGCCGCCGGTTCGAGACCGCGGTCGGAGCTGTACGTGCTCTCCTCAGCCTCTTCCTCGACGACACGCACGGGGGCTTCACGACGCGCCTCGACGACGGCATCAGCGATGAAATGCGTGATCAACTCGACCGAACGGATCGCGTCGTCGTTGCCGGCGATCGGCACGGCGATGAGGTCCGGATCGGCGTTGGTGTCTGCGATCGCGACGATCGGGACGCCAAGCTTGTTCGCTTCGTCAACGGCGATGCGCTCCTTCTTGGCGTCGACGACGAAGAGCAATCCCGGCAGACGGGTCATCGCTTTGATGCCCGACAAGTTCTTGGCGAGCTTGTCGCGCTGCCGCGTCATCAGGAGCTGCTCTTTCTTGGTGTAGTTCTCGAACTCGCCGCCGGCCTCACTCCCCGCTTCGAGATCCTTGAGACGGCGAATCTGCCGCTTCACGGTCTGGAAGTTGGTGAGCAAGCCGCCTAACCAGCGTTCGGTGACATAGTGCGAGTTGCTGCGTTCCGCCTCGCCCTGCACGATGGCGGCGAGCTGCCGCTTGGTGCAGACGAAGAGGATATTATCGCCGCGCATGATCACTTCGCGCACGAGCTTCGCCGCCAGCTCGAGCTGACGCATCGTCTTGTTGAGATCGATGATGTGGATCCCATTGCGCTCGGCGAAGATGAACCGGCGCATCTTGGGGTTCCAGCGGCGCGTTTGGTGCCCGAAGTGGACGCCGGCGGCGAGGAGTTGTTCGATGTTCAGTTGTTGCATTCGTTAGGTACCTAGTTGGGTTAGGTCGTCCGCTTTCCTCGTCGCACACACTGATCGGTGTGAACCGACACCCTGTGGGTGCTCAGAAAGCGTGAGTTTTTACTACAGGTCTAAGGTCTAAGGTCTAAGGTCTCAGACTTCGCCGTTTATCGCTTGCTGAACTGGAACCGCTTACGTGCGCCAGGACGCCCCGGCTTCTTGCGCTCGACGCGGCGTGCGTCGCGCGTGAGAAGGCCAAGTTCGCGCAGCTTGCGCTTGTACGCTTCGTCGATGTTGACCAACGCGCGTGCCACGGCGAGGCGTAACGCTCCGGCCTGTCCGGCCTGTCCGCCGCCGACGAGCGTGGCTTTCACGTCATAGCGGCCGAGCGTGTCGGTGGCCGTGAATGCTTGCTGGATGGCGGAAACGAGCGTCGGGCGGGGGAAGTAGTCGCCTAACGTGCGACCATTCACGTCCCACTTTCCCGAGCCGGGCTTCAGATAAACGCGGCACACCGCCTCTTTGCGGCGACCGATTGAGTGCACGACACCATTCATACGTTACTTAGCGCTCGACTTGCCGAAGGTGAGAACGGTCGGTTGTTGGGCCGCGTGCGGATGCGCGCCGGCGGCATATACGCGCAGCTTGCGGCGCAGGCGCTGCCGGCCTAACGAGGACTTGGGCAGCATCCCATGAATCGCGCGCTCCACGACGCGCTCCGGATGCTTGGCCAGCATCGTCGCGATAGGCGTGAAGCTTTCGTGGCCCATGTAGCCGCTGTGGCGGAAATACTCCTTCTGCTCGCCTTTGCGGCCGGTGAGCCGGATCTTCGCCGCGTTGATAACGATGACGTTGTCACCGGTGTCCATATGCGGCGTGAAGATGGGCTTATGCTTCCCGCGCAGAATTTTGGCGACCTCAGACGCGAGCCGACCGAGCACAAGGCCGTCGGCGTCGACGAGAAACCATTTCTGCGTGATGTCCTGCGGTGTGGCTGAAAACGTCTTCATGGGATTCGTGCAAAGCGTCGCGACTTTCGGTCGCGCGCGCATAAAGGCTGATTTTGAGAGACTTGTAACGTAGACAACGACTTACGATGAGTCAACGCGGGGAAATCAACGGTCGAGGGTGGATTCGCCGCTTCGTGGCAGGACTGCCATGCGATGCCGATCCTCCCCCACCACCCATCTGATGAACCGTCGCATTTTCGCTCTGGACAACCGCGTGACAAGTCGCATTTTGTACCGTCTCTAGCGACTTCGGTCGTTGGGTCCCACCGCTCGAGCCCTCCGCTCGGGCAAAGCAGTGCCCAGCAGTGCCCGCCCGCAGTGCTCGGAATGGCGTTACCCCGTCATACCACCCGCAGCGCCACCTGATTGACCCAATCGAATTGACAACCCGTGACACTCCGGGAGATCCGACCTCCTGGCAGCGAAGGCCTGCGCCCCCTACCGCGTCCGCCGGGGGACGTCCTGGTGCGCCTATGCCCCACGTGATCGACAG
>JBFMFA010000357.1:0-4429 GCA_040753195.1 Gemmatimonadota bacterium
GATGAACCCGTCGTCGCGTTCCTCTCTTTCAGTACGCACGGAAGCGCCAGCAACGAATCCGTCGAGCGTGTACGTCGCGCCGTTGCCATCACGCGCGAGCGAGATCCCAAACTCCGTATCGATGGCGAACTGCAGGCCGACGCCGCGCTGATGCGAGACGTGGCAGCTCGCAAAGCGCCGGCGAGCCCGGCCGCCGGCGCGGCGAACGTATTGATCTTCCCATCACTCGATGCGGGGAATATCGCCTATAAGTTGGTGGAGCGACTGGCAGGTGCATTCGCGATCGGTCCTATCGTTCAGGGACTCGCTCGGCCATGTTGCGATCTGTCGCGAGGCGCTTCAGCTGACGACATTATCAATGTCGCCGCCATAACGGCGCTGCAGTCTCGCGATCCCAGCAATTGAACGAGCGAGCTCAACGGAGAACGGAAATGAGTTTTGGAATTCATAAAGAGGGGGATGTGTGCGTCGTGAGCGTAGAAGGCCAGCTGATTGTGGGGAACCGTCAGGAGCTGAAGCAGAAGGTGCTCGATGAGATCGAACGCGGCGAACGGAAGTTCCTGGTCGATTTCAGCCAGACCGGATACATCGACAGCTCCGGGCTCGGTGTGCTCGTGTCGCTTTCGAAGAAGATTCGCGAACACGGTGGTGAACTGCGGCTCGCCAACCTGAACGAAGATCTGAAGACGCTGTTCGAGCTGACAAAACTCGATACGCTTTTCCAGATCGCGGACACGCGCGAGCGCGCGCTGGACAGCTTCTAGCGACACAGCGTCACAGATCCGACCTAACGCGTCGTGGTCAAGCTCCCTGACTCCCCGTTTCAAGGCTCAGCGCCCCACGCGCACCAACGGGTGAGTCTGCCGTACGACTTGCGGTTCCCCAGCGACGTTCGGTTTGTTGAACGCGCGGTTGAACTGGTGGTGGAGCGTTGCCGCGCGGCTGGGTTCCCGCACCATGCCTTGGCCTTCAACGTCCGCGTGGCGCTCACCGAAGCGCTTTCAAACGCCATCCTGTACGGGAACCACGAAGATCTGGCCACGGCGGTTCGTGTCACTGCGTCGCTGCACGAGGGGACGCTCGTGCTGGAAGTGTACGATCAGGGTCCCGGCTTCGACCTCGAAGCGTCAACAAACGATCCGACGCGTTTGGAGAACCTGCTGCGCGAAGACGGCCGTGGGCTGTTTTTGATGCGCAAGCTGATGGACACCGTGGAGCAGATCAGCAATGGGCACAACATGGTGCGCCTAACGCTTCGTCGCACGTGAAGGAACTCGGGGCGATCCTGGATCGCTTCGCGGAAGCCCTCGGCTGTCCGGCGGTGGTATGGCTGCAGCCCGAGCCCGATGCTCCACTCGTACGCGAACACGGGCAGCCCAGCGCGGTGCTTCCCCAGGGCGCGCTCGTTTGGCCCACAGGGCCGCTGGCCGCGGAAGTTTTGAGTGACGCAGGTGTCTTTGTGGTGGCCAGCATACCGGGGCCGAAGCGCGCGGTCGTCTCGTTAGGCCCGACGCGGGAGGCGACCGCGCAGCTGCACGCCTACGCGTCGTTTCTGGCGCCCGTCATCGCGCATTTCTATCAGTCGGCGCTGGAGGTCGAACATGCCGCCTGGGAGCTGGCGGAGCGATACGAGGAAATCAATCTCCTGTATACGACGAGTGAGATCCTCGGCCGCACCGTGTCGCTGGAGGAGGCTACCCGACGTATCCTTCAGGAGATCTGCGAGACCGTCGGCGCGCGGCGCGCGGCGATCCTGGTCCATGACCGGGTGACCGACACGCTGCAAGTGGTCACAGCGTTAGGCTTCGCCGCGGAAGACGCCATCCCCATTGCGTCGAACGATCCGCGCGCTGTATCGGCGCGTGTCTTCCGCGAACAGCGCGCGCTCCTCGTCGACGAGGGGGAGATGCCCTGCGAAGCCGAGAAAACGTACCGCCGCGGCATGCTCCTGTCCGTTCCCATCCTGTGGACCAATCCGGGGTCGAGCACCGGACTGCCGTTAGGCGTCGTCAACCTTTCGGAACGCCGTACCGGCGAGACCTTCAGCGCCGGCGATGAAAAGCTCGTCTTCTCGATCGCCACGCAGATCGGCACGGCCATTCAAAACACGCGTCTGGTCCGCGCGTCCGTGGCGCAGCAACGCCTGCAGCAGGAGATGCAACTCGCGCACGATCTGCAGATGAAGCTGCTTCCGGACGTTGAGAGCGTCGCCCCCGAAGCAACCGTGGCGGCGCGCGTCGCGCCTGCCGACAGTGTGGGAGGAGACTTCTACCATCTCTTCCGGTTAGGCGGAGGCCGCACTGGAGTGCTGATCGGCGACGTCTCCAGCCATGGCTATCGCGCGGCGCTGATCATGGCGCTCGCCATGAGCGCGGCCGCCATTCACGCGCAGGTCACCGAAGCGCCGGCTGACCTCCTCAACCGCATGCGCACGTCCTTGCAGGACGAGCTGTCGACGACGGAGATGTTCATCTCCATGTTCTATGCGGTCATCGATCCGACAGCAGGGCGCATCCGCTACGCGAACAGCGGGCATCCCCATGCGTTTATCGTCCGTCCCGACGGCAACGCGGAGCGCCTCGCCGCGCTCGATCCGCCGTTAGGCATGCAGGCGACGCGGCCCTCCGAAGCGGAGCAGAGCTGGCACGCCGCAGACGATCTGCTGGTGCTGTTCACCGACGGCATCAGTGACGCGCGCGATCGCTTCGATCGCAAGCTCGGCGAGCAACGGCTGCTCGATGCCGTACGTGAAGCGCGCGAAGAACGTCCGACGGCCGTTGTCGACCGCGTGTTTGCGATGGTGCAGGCGCACACGATTGGCACGCCGAGGCGCGACGACCTGACGCTGGTGGTTGTGCGGAGCTGATGCCGCCGCCACGCAAGCGGTTGGGACAGCACTTCCTCACTGACAAACGGATTCTCGCGCGGGTTGTGGATGCGCTCGATCCACAGCCGGGAGAGATGATCGTCGAAATCGGCCCGGGGCGCGGCGCGCTCACGGATCTCCTGGCCGCTCGCGCAAGCCATGTCCTCGCGATCGAACTGGACCGTGTGCTGGCCGCCGAGTTGCGGCAGCGGTACGAGGAGGCGCCTAACGTGCGTGTCGTGGAGGGGGACGCGCTCGATATCGAGCTTGCCTCGCTGGTGGGCGCCGCGCCGTGGAGCGTGACCGGAAACGTCCCGTACTACATCACCACGCCGCTGCTCTTTCATGCGCTGCGGTCGCCGCGGCCGCGCTGCATCGTCTTCCTGATCCAGCGCGAGGTCGGCGACCGGCTTGCGGCCAAAGCTGGAGATGAGGCGTATGGCGCGCTCACGGTGACGGCCCGCGCCGTCGCCGATGTCTCGCGGCACGGGCGCGTGCTGGCTGGAGCGTTCCACCCGCCGCCGGCGGTCGAGTCGATCATCGTGCGCCTAACGCCGCTCGCCGTGCCGCTTGTCGCTCCGGCGGAAGAAGCCCCGTTCAGGACGCTGGTGCAGGGCGCGTTTTCTCAGCGGCGCAAGCAAATGCTACGGGTCGTACGCGGCCTTTTCGATCTCGCGCCCGATCGCGCGGCGCAACTTCTGGACGCCGCGCAGATCGAGCATGACGCACGGCCCGAAGTCCTTCCCCCCGAGGCCTTCGTACGGCTCCTGCATTCGGCCGGGACGGCGAACCTGCGCGTCGCGCCTGTTAGCGCTCCCCGCCGTTCGCGCCGCGATTCGACAGCGCAAAACTGAGACTCTCCAGCTCCATCGCCATGTTGACGCTGCGCAGCGCTATGTCGTTAGGCACGCGCAGCTGCACCGGCGCGAAGTTGAGAATGGCGTGGATGCCGGCCTTGACGATGCGATCGACCAGCGACTGCACATCGTCGCCGGGGACCGTGAGCACGGCGATGTCCGGTTTCTCGCGCGCGACATCCCGCTCGATCTGGGCGATGTCGCGGATTGTGTGTTCTCCGCCAATCACCGACACAACCTCGCCGATCTTTTTCGGGTCGCGGTCATACACGGCCGTCACCAGAAAGCCGCGGCGCCGGAAGCCTTCGTATTGTGCCAAAGCCGTTCCGATTTTCCCGGCTCCGATGATGATCACGCTCCATTGCCGCTCGAGTCCCAGAATCTCACGCAGCGACGCGATCAGTTCGTCCACCGAATAACCGAGTCCGCGTTTGCCGAAGGAGCCAAAAAACGACAGGTCTTTTCGCACCTGAGCCGATGTCGTCCCGCCACGCTTGGCGAGCTCATCGCTGGAAATCGTTCCTACCCCGCGACGAGCTGATTCTTCGAGGTAACGCAGGTAGGCTGAGAGGCGGCGAACAGTGCTATCGGCGATCCGTTTCACGCGGCAAAACAGGGGAGATGAAGTCGAACCGGGCCCTTGTGAATCGTTTCACAAACTAATAGGAGATCGTTGCTAGTTGCTAGTTGATCACGGGGTGATCAC